>DAOWLV010000162.1 GCA_030643455.1 Candidatus Krumholzibacteriia bacterium
GTCCCGGGAAATTCGTCCGGCTATTCCAGAACACTAATTAGAGTCTCGTTCGGGGCCTTATAGTAGATAAATTGCCCCTGCCGGACAAGCGTTCCAGCCTTCAGGGACGCACGGAAGGGAGAGAAGGGGAGCAATGGAAGGGGAACCTGTGCCACCTAAGATAAATTCGCCCAACATCCTTTCCATGATTGGGATCCCATGTTCATCCGTCTCACTTACATTTTCATGCCCTGGGTGTTCTTTTGGCCACCCTGCCCGGTGCCGCTGCCGGCAAGCGAATGTGACCGGGTCGGGACAAACTTGGGGCGGAGCCACCCGGCCCCGCCCCTGTGTACGCACCGACCAGAGGCGCGGACTATTTGATCAGCATTACCCGCTGGGTCTGCACCCCTGTGGGGGTCTCGAACCGGCAGATATACGCTCCGCTGCCCAGGCCGTCGCCGCGGAACGTGAAGTTGTGATTTCCGGCGGCCAGGGCTCCGTCCTGCAGCGTGCGCACCAGGCGCCCGCGCAGATCGTACACCGTCAGTTTCACGTGGCCTCCCTGGCTCAGGTTCACGGGAATTGTGGCCGTGGGGTTGAAGGGGTTGGGGTAGATCATGCCCAGCGTCGTGACGGCGGGCAGGTCCTCCACATGGGTGACCTCACCGCTGCCGCCCCAGATCCAGTGGCCGAACTGGAACCACTCGAGCAACATCTCGCTCTGATCATCAGTCACCATCTGGAAACGGACGCTGTCGGCGATGCGCTCATCGTTGTTGTAAAGACACCAGAATGTGCCGCTGCCCGAGGGCGCCGGATGGAGGGGTGAGCCCGCGCTCGTCATGCCCATCAGCCCCACCTGCTGGTACGCCGGCCGGGCGAAGATCCGCACGCCGGCAGCCTCGTCGGTCAGGTAGTCGAAGGTCATGTTCAGCGGTTCACCCAGGGACAGGATCGCCGGATAGGCGGGGGTGAAATCGAAGTTCTGCAGCGCGTGCGGACCGTAGTAGAAGTTCGCGGGCATGTCGAACTCCATGTAGGTTTCCGTGGGGGTTCCCACGATGAATCGGACCGCATCCACCGCCTCGGTGCCGTTGTTGACCCGGGTGTAACGCGTGATGCCGTGGGGACCGGTCGGTTCGGGGATGCTGCCCTGATAGACACTGCCTGGACAGTAGTCGCCGGCCTGGATGCTCCACATCCAGACGTGCAGGTCACCACTTTCCTGATGGTCAATGACGAACGAGCTCTCGAGGTTCTGCGAGTTGTGCAGCGAGGTCACGTTGTCGAAATTCAGCTCCATGTCGTAGACGCCCCACTCTCGCCAGTGGAGGTCCCAGGGCACGAAGAACTCGTCCAGCAGGGTCGTGTTGTCCAGGGCGTAGATCGAGAAGCGGATGGCATCCATGTCGGCGTCGTCGTTGAAGAAGAAGTTCTGGCTGTGGGTGCCGGTGGGCGGCAGGTCGACCGAACCGCTGGCGCCATAGCCGGTCTCGAGCTGGCCGTTGTTGAATGGCCGCGCATAGATCTTGCAGCCGGGTGCGTCGACACCGTAGTCGAAATCGACACTGAAAGTCATACCGTGGCGCAGACGGCTGTACTGCGTGTGGTTGGGTTGGATATTGTACACGCCGTGGGGACCGTACTGGAAGATCGCCTGCACGAAGATCTCCAGGGGAGTCTCGGTAAAATCCGGGTCCCGCGTGTAGACCCGCACGTGGTCAATGACGTGGTCGCCGGAGGTGATGGTGAAGAATTTGGGCGCCGTCCCCGTTCCCTGCGGGTACACCGCTGACCCGGACACTCCGTAATTCGGCGTTGGAGAGCCGTTGGTGTAGGGAAGCACATAGATCCGACGCCCGGCCGGGTCGTCGATCTTGTAGTCGATGGAGACGTTTACTTGAAAACCGTTGGGAAGGAAGCTGGGCGTGGCCTGGTCGAAGGTGATGTTGCCAAGGTATTCGGCGTTGGCGGCGCCGGCCAGAAGCAGGGAAAGAAGCAGGGCAGAAATCAGTGCGAGACGGCTGGTTCGAGACATGATGGTCCTCCTGAATCGGTTTCGCGACGAGCCGACACAGCCAGAGCCTCCGTCCAAATCCAGGAACTCTGTCAGCATCTCCGCATAAGTATTCCAAATTGGTGACAGAACTGAGCACAGAATATCAAATAAAATGAAAATGGTACAGTAAAATTAACATCCGAATCCGGGACACTTCAGAGGCGGGCACTCGAAGGTGCGCGCCCCATCAAATCGTTTATTGAGATAACTACGTGCAGCCTATCATCGTTATCATGGCGAAAAGGTGCCCCCGGGGGCACCTTTTCACATTGCTATTGGTGATAGGCTGCGGGAAACCACACGGGCCTCGAAGGGATGGACGATTTTACTTCACGAGCAGCATCTTGTGGGTTTCCTCGAAACCACCCGCCTGCAGACGGTAGTAGTAGGCCCCACTGGCAACACCCCTGCCCTTGTGGTCGGTGCCATCCCACACAACGGAGTGGTAACCGGCTGTCTTTGGGCCATCGACCAGGGTCCGCACATGGCGGCCAGCCAGGTCGTAGATTTTCAAACTCACCGAACCGGTGCGCGGTGTGGTGTATCTGATGGTGGTCGAAGGATTGAACGGGTTCGGGTAGGCGCTATCCAGGGTGAAACTCGTGGGCAGACCACCATCGCCGACATCGCTCAAACCATCAGTCACCGTCAGTGTAACGGGGATCTCGATAATCGGGTTTTCCAGGTCATTCGTTTGAACAGTAACCATGCCCACATACTCGCCAAACTCGGTATCCACCGTGTTGAATGTCACCTCGAGATCACCGGAGCCCATGGGGCCCACAGTTCCTTGACGCGGCGCGACACTCAGCCAGGGTTCAGGCAGGGGCTCGGAAGCCATCAGGATGGCCATCTCGCTGTGCAGATAGTTGGCATTGAAGGATATCTGCAATCCGTCGGTACCAGTGGCATTTTCGATTCCCACCGTGCAACTGTTTCCCGTATCGAGAATCCTGTACTGATAAACGATGCTGCCGTTGGCATTCAGGATGATCTGGAAAGTCTCCGGGCCGCCACCGGAATAGTGGGGCACACCATCATACTCGACGATGAAACGGTTGTTGTTCAGGTCGGCGTAATAGTAGATATTCCCACCAGTGCTCGGATTCAGGTCATCCCACATGGGGGCCAAAAGATGGTTGGGATCATCAGTGTCGGGGATGCCCTGGTTGTCGTAGGCCGTACTGGTGGAAGTGAAACTCAACCAGCCGTTTGTGCAAACCCGAACCTCATTGAAAGTACCACCGTAGAACGGGAAATCGAAACCCATGGAAAAGGGGCCATGGTTGAAGTCATCGCCACCGCCTGCGAAGAAGCCCACGTCATTGATTTCCACCCACTGGTAAACCGGTCCGCCAGGCTCATCGCTGTCGATCCAGGTGTAACCGAATGCATCGGGCCCCCCACTGCCACGTTCGGCCGGTGCAGCGGTACGGGTGTCGACTTCACCTTTTTTGAATTTGGCATGGGGAATCTCGCTTTGACGAGGTCCACCCAGGGAAACCGAAGCCTCGTACACCATCTCCCCTTCGCCGGTGTTGACCATGGTGAGCAGGCGCTTGGTGGTTTGGGGTTTGTCCAGGGTTACGCTCAGGCTCCCTGGGGAGATCTTGCAAGTGGGGCGCAAGGGTTCGCCGACGGCAGGGAATACAATGTAATCGACCCAGCCACAATCCGACCCGGTGTCCACGGAACCGTCCTTGGTGTAGCTCCATTTGAAGACATGGTTGCCTGCATCCACCGGGTATGAGAATTCAGTCCAACCCAGGCCGCCCGACCAGCTGGCAAACTCGGTATTGTCGATGGCAAATCGGAGAAAATCGTAGCCGCTTTCACTGCTGACCTTGGCCATGAAGGTGATGGTGCCGGGTGAAAGCACTTCAACTTCGAGGGAAAGTTCCGAACTTTGGTTGTGGGAAATCGAACCACTTTGGGCACAGTAGGTTCCTTCGTGGGCCTCGATATCCGTGATTAACCAATCGCTCTGACCACCCATCTCCCAGCCGTAGGCCAGGAAACTGCCAGACTCGAAATCTTCGATGCTCAGTCCGATGCTGAGGGCGATTTGACCGGCGAAATCATAATTGTCACCGTTGGCAACCAGGTCGAATTCAGCCAGTTGGCCAATGGGTGTCTCTTCGTTGGCGGTCACCGTCCAGATCACACTGCGACTGCTGTCAGGAATCAGCAGGGGAATGAATGGTCGTTCGTTACCCACCGCCACGTTGCTGTTCAGGCTGGTCAATACCACGGCCACGTTGTTCACCGTGGAGGATCCCTGGTTGGCCAGGGTCACGGTAAGGGTAGCCTCTTCTCCCGGATCCAGAATGCCGTCTGCATCCGCATCACCGGTGATGGAAAAGCTGTCAATGGCCAGCACCGGCGCGTGGCCGATCAGGGAGAAACCGCTGGTGTAGAACGAGTCCGCGTCCGTGGCCACCAGGGTGAACGCTATCACATGGCCGTCGGGAACAGCAGCACCAAGGGACACCCGGAAACCATCATCCACGGAAAGGAAACCATCGGCGGCAATGTCGCCATACACTTCGGAATCGTCCAGGATGGTGATGTAGGGATCTTCACTGCTGATCACCGCAGATACGCCCAGCGCAGGCTCGAGCCCCACGTTGTGCAGGCTGAGCGAAAGAGTCACAGTTTCGGCGAAATCGAGGTTGCCGTTGTTGTTGCCTTCGTAATCATTGATGATCACATCGTCGAAAATGACGAAGGAGCCTTCGGGCGGAATGATCGGCACGACCCTGCGCTCGCGGTAATAATTCTGTTTCGTTACGGTGACGATCAGATCCTGGCCAGGCAACTGATCCGGGATGCTGATGGTGGTCATGCCACCATTCGAAACAGCCGAGCCAATGAGTTCGCCACCCACAGAGAGGCCGATCAGGGCGCCGGCCTCCACCGTCACATTGAAGAAGTCCACACCGCTGATCAGACTGGCCTCATGGGCCAGTGTCAGGTAGGCGGGAACTTCGGTGAAGACGTTGCTGAATGCATCGCCGTGGTGATGAAACAGGTGATAGGTCACTTCCTTTACACCGGTATTGTATGGCCAGTTGCTGGCCTGGAGAAAATACTTGCCGGAAGCGTTGGCAAAGGCGGGCAGGAACTTGGGATCGCCCGTAACACCGTGGCCGGGATCAAAATCGGGCCACAGGTAATCGAACATACCCCAAACGTAGGTATCGTTCACGAAGGAGTAGGAGATTTCCGACGCGGCAATCAGGCCCAGAGCGCCCTCCTGGTGGCGATGGAAACCCTCGGCAAAGCTCTCTCCACTGTAATTGTACTTGCCCGTCAGGCAGTTGATGGAGAAGACAAAAGTAAGGTCCTCGTTGTTCAGGCCTGAAAGATCATTGTTGTGGTAATCCGGTTCACCCCATCCGGTTTCCCCGCCATGGTCGCGATGCTGGACCAGGAATGCACCAGCGTTGATGTCGGCGTTGATGCGGCTGGCGTTGCCCCCCCAGTCCGTCAGGTGAGCCGGTGTGGCCGGCAAATAACCCAGGCCGTCGGGACCAAAGTAGCTGACCACAGTGGCCGTATTGGTGGCGGTAGACCAGACGTTGGTACTGCCCTCGTAAATGGCATACTCGCGGGTCGGCACCTTGCCCAGTTCATTGGCCATGAAACCGTAGATGACTTCATCGCACAGGATAAACCAGCGCTCGGTCTGCCAGCCACCGGCGATGAGCGGTTTGGCGTAGAAGTCCGGATTTGTGGGCGGGTTCCTCTCGTAGTGGAGCACCTTGTTCACGTAGGTGGCCAGATTGGTGGGATTTTCGGCCGTCATGCGGGCCAGGATGAGGTCGGGCATGTGGTTGCCGCTGACATCGGCGTAAATATTATCCGAAACACAGTAGCTGTCATAGATGGGAGCGATCACATCGGTGACATCGCTGCCGTGATCACCCAGCAACAGGACCGCTACCGGCGGCACGTCCCAGTTGACCATGGCGTCGTCAATGAAACCCTCGATGGCCCCGGCGGTATTGCCGCCGACCTCGGAAGTGGTGAAGATGCCGGTACGGATGCCCTGCTCGGTGCGGAAGCGCTTCAGGCTGTCGGCCCAGGCCAGGTAACTCGGAAGCGGCGGGCAGATGATGACGTATTCAAAGTCGGGAGTGCGATCGCCGACCTGGATACCACGATCGGAGGGGTCCTGCACAACGGGCAGGGACGATGCGTTCAGGAAAATGTCGTTCAGGATCGGATCAAACCACTTGTTGCGCAGACGATCCTCACCGAACTGTCCATTGCCACCGTCGAAGGTTATCTCGAAACGGATGTCACGGTATACCACCAACTCCTGGCGCACGGGGTTGTACTGGAACGGGGTGATTCCCAGCATGGCCGCTTCAACCCCACGGATGGCTGCAATATCGCCAACCAACAGTGGGCTGTCGGGATAGAATGAATCCCGGGCGAAAATCTCGTTGTTGCGGGTGTAGACCAGGGGTCCGTCATCCGTATCCAGAGGTATGACCGGGGCAGGTGCCATCTCCACACCATAAAAGGTTTCCCGGCGGGAATCGATCATGCGCACCGTGGCGGTGGCGCCGTTGGGCAGGGCGATGAAATGGCTGATGCCGGGCAAATCGGGAGCGCCGGCGTCGTTGGGCAGGAGAACCCCGGGCATCCGGATGACATTGGCGCTGCGGCCGTTGACATCCATGCTGCCGATGGTCCAATTGGTGAGAGAAAAATTCAGCTCCAGCTTGTCGCCCACCTGGCGGGACATGGTCAGACCTTCCGGTCCCCAGCTGTCGTCATAATTGTGGGTTTGGGTTTCGACAAGGGCAAAAACGCTGGTTGCGCTCAAGACCAATGCTGCAAAAAGGAGAATCACAGCAGTTCCGGTAGACAGGCTCAGATTGGACGTGGGCATGGTTTCCCCTTTGAGAGAAAAGGCGATTAAATTGCAAAATTTGCCCTCCATCCACTTTCTCAGCATCGTGATCCTACCATTGATGACATCCCTCTGTCAATCCAACTGCCCTATTTTGCAAGCAAATAGGAC
>DAOWLV010000308.1 GCA_030643455.1 Candidatus Krumholzibacteriia bacterium
ACGCCCTGAGCAACGCCATTCTGCCCTACGTTTCGGAAGTTGCGTCAGCTCCCCTGGCGGAGGTGCTGGCCGCGGATCCGACCCTTTCTCGCGGAGTCAATGTCCTGGACGGCCAAGTCACCCATTGGGGCCTGGCCCTGGCGCGGGATTGTGACGCGGTGTCGGTGTCCCAGGCATGTGGCGGGTCAGATCCATGAGTTGGATGACCCTGTACAGATCCCGTCTCCAAAGTGCCGCCGAAGCCGTCCAGGTGGTGCAGTCCGGTCACAAGGTGTACATGGGTTCGGGCTGCGCCGCGCCTCACGGCCTGATCACCGCCCTGACCGACCGGGCCGAGGAATTGCAGAACGTGGAAATCATTCATCATCTGACCATGGGTGAGGCGCCGTACATTGCCGGCGACATGAAGGGCCATTTCCGCCTCAATGATTGTTTCGTGGGGGCGAACACCCGGGATGCGGTCAACGAGGGGCGAGCGGACTACGTGCCGGTCCATCTGCACGAGATGCCCCGCCTCTTCCGCCGGGGCGCCATCCCGCTGGACTGCGCCATGGTCGTGCTCAGTCCGCCCGACGAACACGGCTTCTGCAGTTTCGGAATCGAGGTCGGCGTCACCAAGCCGGCCGCCCTTTCCGCCCAGGTGATCGTGGCGGAGGTCAACCGCAAGATGCCCCGTACCCTGGGGGACAGCTTCATCCACGTATCCAAGGTGCATTCCTTCGTTGAAGTCGATCGCGATCTGGATGAATTCCGGCCCGACCCTCCTACCGAGGTGGAGAAGAGAATCGGCTCCCACGTGGCCGACCTCATCGCCGATGGGTCCTGCCTGCAACTGGGATTGGGGGCGATTTCCAACGCGGTCCTGGGGTTTCTTGGGGATCGCAAGGACCTTGGGGTTCATACGGAGATGTTCACCGAGGCCCTGCCCGATCTGGTGGGCAGCGGCGTGGTCACCGGCGAGCTCAAGACCTTCCATCCGGGCAAGGTCGTGGCGGGATTCATCATGGGGACCCGCGAGGTCTACGATTTCGCCCACGATAACGCCCTCATCGAGTTCCATCCGACGGACTACGTGAATCATCCGGGCAACATCGCCAAGAACGACAACATGGTCGCGGTCAACAGTGCCATCCAGATCGATCTCACCGGGCAGGTCTGTTCCGATTCCATCGGGGAAAAGATCTACAGCGGGTTCGGTGGACAAGCCGATTTCATGCGGGGGGCCGCCTTGGCCAAAGGTGGGCTGCCCATCATTGCCCTGCCCTCGGTCACCTCCGACGGACGCCTCTCGCGGATCGTGCCCAATCTGGATCAGGGAGCCGGGGTCGTGTTGACCCGGGCGGATGTCCACGTGGTCGTGACGGAATTCGGAGTGGCCCATATGCTGGGTAGAAATGTGCGCCAACGGGCCGAGGCGCTGATCGGGATAGCACACCCCTCATTCCAGGAAATCCTGCTGGATGCGGCCCACCGACGGGGCCTTTTCGGAAGGCTCTTTCCCGGGGGGCTTAAGCCTTAATTCCGGCTGGAATGGTCTCTGGAAGCTATTATCGCCACGCCTGTTGACAAAAAGTCATATTGTTGACAATATGTCCTGCGGTTCCCATCGGCCCCAGGCCGATCATCCACCTCAACTCCCAGAGACTACGGGTAAAGATGAACACCAGTCCCGAATTCAACGGCAAGGGTTCCCGCGTGGGTGCCGACTCCTCTTCCGCGGGCCCGGAACCCGAGGCAACGATCCTGGTTGTCGATGACGAACCCGAACTGAGCCGGGCCCTGAGCAAACTGCTGTCTCGAAACGGCTACCATGTCCTGACCGCCGGCAACGGTGAAGAGGGGCTGGCCATTCTCCGCCGCCAGGAAATCCACCTGGTGCTTTCGGACCTGCAGATGCCCAAGATGGGTGGGCTGGACCTGTTGAAAGCAGCGCAGGTCATTGCCCCCAACACGGAATTCGTGATCATCACCGGGCACGGCACCATCGAAACCGCGGTCGACGCCATGCGGACCGGGGCCTACGACTTCATCGAAAAACCCTTTTCCATCACCACCACCCTGAAGGTGGTCCGCAAGGCCCTGGAAAAGCAGCACCTCATCGCCGAGAACAGGGATCTACGAAAACGTCTGGAGGAAATCCAGGGCGTGAACGAAATCATCGGCAACAGCGAGCCCATGCGGCAGGCCATTGACACTGCCCGGCAGGTCGCCGCCAGCAGTGCGACCATCCTGCTGACCGGTGAGAGTGGAACGGGCAAGGAGGTTTTCGCGACGGCGATCCACGGCTGGAGCGATCGCTCCAAGCAGACCATGGTGCGGGTCAGTTGCGCCGCCTTGCCCGAGAATCTCCTGGAAGCTGAACTTTTCGGCTACGAGAAGGGAGCCTTCACCGGGGCGGTGGCCCGTCGCAGGGGCCGGTTCGAGATGGCCAACCGGGGCACCCTCCTGCTCGACGAGGTCGGGGGGATGTCCATGACCACCCAGGTCAAATTGCTGCGGGTCCTGCAGGAAAACGTCATCGAACGGCTGGGTGGAAGCGAGCCCATCCACGTCGACGTGCGTATCATCGCCGCCACCAACTCCGATCTTCCGACCATGGTGAGTGAGGGTCGTTTCCGTGAGGATCTTTTTTACCGGCTGAACGTCATCAACCTGGAGTTGCCTTCCCTGCGCAGCCGAGGCGAGGATGTCGTCCTGCTCTCCAATTTCTTCTTGCAGAAGTACAACGAGAAGAATAGCAAGCAATTGGCGGGATTTACCCCCGGAGCGGTGGAGGTGATGGCAAAGTACGCCTGGCCGGGCAACGTCCGGGAACTCGAAAATGCCGTGGAACGGGCGGTGGTCCTGAGCAAGGATACCCTGGTCGATGTGGATGTTCTGCCCAACTCGGTGGTCAGGGGCCGTCAGCGGTCCGACACGGTGAACATCCCGGTGGGCACGACTCTTCGGGATGCGGAGATGCAACTGATCCAGGCAACTCTCGACAGTACCGCCGGGGACAAGGAAACGGCGGCCAACATCCTGGGCATCGCCTCCCGCACTATTTACCGGAAAATGCAGTAAATGGAGGAATCCGGTCTGCTTGACCGGGTTTTGGAGGGTGGTTATATTGGCGCGGCCATGCGCCGCCCAGCCGAGTGACGGATCTTTTGGGCGAGAGTGGCGGAACTGGCAGACGCGCAGGATTTAGGATCCTGTGGGGAAACCCGTGGGGGTTCGAGTCCCCCCTCTCGCACCAGCTTTGTTTTTCATGTGAAAACGCCCAGATTGCTGAACTTCAGCATATCGCCCGGGACGCCGGGTCCGGACGGTTCAACCAAAAGAGGAATGAATTCCATGACCGAGAATCACCCGAAGGCCCAGGATCCCATTTCCACGGTCATCGAATCGCCCGAGCCCTGGAAAAGGATCGTCAAGGCCCGGATCGAACGTTCCCATTACGACCAGGAATACACCAACCGGCTGAAGAAGGCGGCGAAGTCGCATCAAAAACCCGGTTTCCGCAAGGGCCGCACCCCACGGGCGATCGTGGAAAGAGAGATGGGGGATCTGATCCGCACCGAGACGGTGGAGGCCCTGGTGCCCAGGGCCTGGATGACCGCCCTGATGGAGCACAAACTTTCTCCGGTCAACGAACCCACCCTGGAAAACCTGGAGTTCGGCGAAGAAGGACCCCTGAAATTCGACCTAGTGGTCGAGGTCCGTCCCGAGATCGAAATGGGCGATATCAATGGTTTGGCCGTCAAGCGTCGCGAAGCCGAAGTTGCGGACAAGGACGTGGACGAGGTTCTGGACCGGCTCCGGGAAAGCCGGGCAGTCTATGAAAAGGTGGACCGCAAGTCGGGCCCGGACGATCAGATCCTGCTGGACCTGGTGCCAGCCGGCCCGGAAGGTGATTATTCCGAAGAGGGCAAGATCGTCGATCAGCGCTTCATCCTGGGTTCTGCCAACAACATGGCTGCCTTCAACGAGGAACTGCTGGATTGCTCGGTCGACCAGGAGAAGACCGTGACGGTCGATTATCCCACCGATCACCCCAACGAGAATCTCAAGGGCCGGAGCATGGCTTTCCGGTGCCGGATCAAGGAGATTTCGGCCAAGAAGCTGCCCGACCTGGACGACGAGGTCGCCGGTGCGGTGGCCGAAGGCAAGACCCTTGCGGAAATGCGGGACGACATCAGGGTTGATCTGGAGAAGGAATCAACCAAGCGCATCGAACAGGAAATGGACCGTCAGATCCAGAGGGAACTTGTCCAACGCCACGATGTATCACTGCCCCCGTCCATGGTGGCGAGATATCTGGCCTCCGGGCTGGAGGAGATGCACAAGCGCAACGCCCAGCTGGGCCGGCCGGATTCCGAGGAAGAGGACCGGGAGTATCTTGAAGCCGGTAAACCGCACGCCGAAACGGCCTTGAAAGCCATGCTTCTGCTCGAAGCGGTCAGACGGGAAGAAGATATCAAGGTGACGAGTGAAGATGGCGATGAACGCATCGAACAGGTAGCCCTCGAAAATGGATTCGATGTTGACCGTTATCGGGAATTCGTCATCAGTGGCGAGGATAAAGAACGCATCGAATACAACCTAC
>DAOWLV010000090.1 GCA_030643455.1 Candidatus Krumholzibacteriia bacterium
CGGCTACCGCCAGATCGATCTCGATCAACTGGATGAGTTGTTTGAGGGCTGCCTCTTCATCGGTACCAGCCACCTCGATGAGGACTTCGGTGCCGAATTCAGCCGCCAGACTTGCCAACCCCATGATGCTCTTGGCGTTGGCAACTCGGCCGTTGTACCGGATGGTGACTTCGGATTCGAAGGATTTGGTCAGTTTAACGATCCGTCCGGCGGCACGCAGATGGAAACCTACCGGATCGGATACGGTCGCGGTCACAGTCTTCAATGGTGGAATCCCTTGGAATTATCGAAAAAGATTGTCAGGACCATAATTTAACTCCCCACCGGTCAAATGGCAAAAGTCAGAAGCAGTGCCAGGGCAAGGGCCACCACGATCAACAGTTCCCCAGGCAGGCGTTTGCGCAGGACCACGGGCAGGCCCATGCCCAGTGCCGTCCCGATCCACAACAGGCTCCGGTCCGCCACGGGCCCCGCTTCGGCAACCTGGGCGAGATACAACCCGCCTACCATTCCCGTCAGAACCATGCCGCCACGCTTCATCCGGGCGATCCACAGGTGCCACCGCGGGTCAAACAGAAGGTCGGCGATGTCCATTCCCAGATCGTATCCCTTGCCCAGCGCCATCCAGCGCAACAGGAGTTGGCCCACCGCAAAGATCCCGATGACCACCAGTACCGAGGAGATATGCCCCAGAAGGCCGACAAGGCAGATCGTCATGATCAGTGTCGGCCGCAAACCCAGCCAGAACAACTGATCACCCAGGGAGGCCAATGCCCTTCCCACCGAGTCACGGAAGGTTCCGATCACTCCCGGCAGGACCTCCAGCCCGGCATCCTGGTCCGTTTCCAGCCGGATCAGTCCTCCGAAGAGAAAATTGGCCAAATAGGGGTTGGTATTGAAAAAACCATAGTACCGTCGACAAAAAACCCGATCCCGGTTCATGTCGCGTCGGTTCCGGCGCAACCAGGGCAGGACGGTCCACAGGAGGCCCAGGTTCTGCATACGCTGGTGATTCCAGGAGCCCTGCAAGGTCAGCGAACGCAGGAAAAGGGACCATTGCAACCCTCGGGTCATGGGTTTCACGGTGCCACCTCGGGTAAAAAGTCAGACCACATAATGGGCCACCAGGAAAGTGCAGATCATTCCTGCGGACACCCAGGGCCAGCTGGATTTCAATCCGTACCGGTCGATCATGGTGCCGACACCAAGCCCCGGCAGCAGCAGCGGCAACGTCCCCAGCGCAGTCTGGAGTATGGGGGGAAGATGGGTGAAAAGGGGTATCCACACCTTGAGTATGAGCAGAACGAAAAGGATCCCGGAACTGAATCCACGCAGAAAAGTGGTCAGCAGACAACGGATATGCAGCTGCTCGATTCGTCCCAACCTGCCGTCGCGAAGGCTGACCAGTCCTTCCAGCATCCAAATGCCGTTGGCCCGCCGTTCACCCTGGATGAAAAGATGGCCCAGCAGGCTCAACAGGCCCGCCCCCAGGATGACCCAACCCAGCAACTGCCAGGTTCCCGCCGAATTTCCGACCAGGACCGGGGGAAGATGCTTTCCGGAGAGGATCGCTCCTGCCACCGCCGCGATGGTTGCACTTGTTGAATCGCCGGTAAACGTCTGGCCTATGGGCAGATTTCCAGCCAGAACCAGTTGCAGGGGAAGCCCCACGGCCAACCCGGTCAAAGGGTCACCGCACAAGTACCCCGTCAGGACCGCAGCCGGCAACGGTTGGCCGAACCAGGTCTGGGCCAGGGCGGTATCGTCGAGAGCAAGTACCCCGGCCAGCAACCCCAGGATGAGCAGGGAAGACCAGGTGGGGTCGGACACCAGGGCCACCGGAACCCAAAGGGCCATCAGAACTTCTCCCCCATTTCCTGGATTTGTTCCTGGTCGATCAGATACTCCCGCCCACCGGGAACCTGCTGGGCCGACAGGGACATTCCCATTTCCAGCAGGCGCGCAAAGGCTTTCAAATCCTGGTGGTCAACGTAGACAAAAGGGAGCATTTCCCGTTTGCCGGCTCCAAAATGCAGCCCTCCCACATTGACCTCACGAACCGGAACCCCCATCCTCACCAATTCTGCCATCTCCTCGGGAGAACCGGCAAGTAACAGTACCTGTTCATCCAGGCGTTCCGGCGCAGCCAGGCTGGCGGCGGCTTTGGACACCGGCAGGATGGAGACCTCAATGTCCGGAGGTACGGTACTGGAATAGACCTTGGTCTGCCAGGGGTCGGCGGCGATGGCATTGTTGGCCAGCAGGATGCGGTCAGGCCTGAGCCGTTCACTCCACCCGACGGTCACCTGGCCATGAATGAGACGGTCGTCGATGCGGGCCAGAATCACCGGCATCAACGTCCCCCGACCAGGATGATGGCCTCTCGGCCCTTCTGGACCACCTTGCCCACCAGTTCCTCGAAATCACCGGATTCCCGCCAGGTCACGAACCCCAACAGCATCGCCAGGTTGACCCCGCTGATGATGGCCGTGTCGGGATCCTGACCGCAGGCCAACTGGGCGCTTGTCGCGCAGCTGCCACCGTAGTCATCAAGCAGGATCAGTTTCGAGGCCCTTGCGGAATCAACCCCGCCTTCACCATCTGGAACTTCGACCTGCCATTGTTTGATCTGGGCGGTGATATCGACGGCAGACTTGCCGTCGTTGGACATGGCGGTCAAGCCCGGGACCGGCCCGAGGATCATTCCGGTGACCCGAACGAGTTCCTCGCCGATTCCGCCATGGGTGATCACGAGGGCCCTTACCATCGGGCTGCCGTCCCTTTCCCGCTCATTCCCGATCCTGATCCAGGTAATCGCGCAGGCGCTTGCTCGAGCGCATGGTTTCCAGAATGCGTTCGTTGAGAACCTGGGCGGCGTCGTAACCATAGACCTTCAGCATGAAATTGAGGGCGATGACCTCGCTGATCACCGTGATGTTCTTGCCCGGATACAAGGGAACGGCCACCTGCGGGATATTCACGCCGAGAATTTCGGTAAAGCGGTTTTCCATTCCCACGCGTTCGTAATCGACCGAATCGTCCCATTCCTGGAGCTGCACCTCCACCTCGACCCGCTTCTGCATGCGGATGGACCTGATCCCGAAAATGGCCTGCACGTCGATGACACCGATACCGCGGATTTCCAGGTGGTGCCTCAGCACTTCCCGGTACCTCCCGATCAGGACCTCCTCGGGGGTGCGGGTGATCTCGACGATATCGTCCGCAACCAGACGGTGGCCCCGTTCGATGAGGTCCAGGGCGCATTCACTTTTTCCGATCCCGCTGCGCCCGGTGAACAGCAGGCCCACACCGTAGACATCCACCAGGGTACCGTGAACCTCGGTCCGGGGAGAAAAAGCCTTTTCCAGGTGATGGGAAAGCTCGTAAATGAATTCCACCGCCGTGAGGGCGGACCGGATCAGCGGGAATTTCCGCTCCCGGATCAGATCCATGATGGGACGCGGCACGGCCTGATCCATGGCTACGAAAATCAAGGGGGGTTCCAGGCTCAGGACCCTCTCCACGGCCGCCCTCTGCTCTGCAGGATCCAAGGTGGACAGGTAAGCCGTTTCCGATTCACCGAACACCTGGATCCGGCGGGGCAGGAAATTTTCCGCGAACCCCATCAGGGCCATGCCCGGACGGTGGACATCCGGGGCGTGGACCATTACCGGTTCGACCGGAAGGTCCGACAGCACGTCGAGTAGGAGCGGCCCCTTGAGTTCCTCGTAAAGATCCTGGATCGTGACCCTGTTCATCGAATTCCCCTGGTGTCCGAGCGACCGGTCCGCTCAGGTGTTTCCCGACTAGTTGGAGGACTCCATGAGTCCCAGTTCACCGTTTTCCCGGCGGTAGATCACGCCCAGCCTGTCATTGTCCACATTCCGGAAAACAAGGAAAGGCAAATTCCCGGTCTGGAACTTTTCCCGCGCGCTTCCGGGGTCCATGTCCAGAAGGATGAAGCCCTCAGTTGCATTGTCCTGTGAATCGGCCAGATCGCCTCCCTCGAGCATGGCACGGCCGAGGCCTCCCTCCTCCCCCTTCTGCTTCCCGCTGATCTTGCCCTTGAATTTCGTCAATTGCTTGCGAAGATTCTCCATCATCTCATTGACCGCGTATTCGGGTTCCATGCCCTCGCCCTTGGCCCGGAATTCAGTGCTTTTCAGGTGCAGGACGGAATCGGCGGAGAAGCGACCGGCTTCGTGGGTAATGGTCATCTTGAGGGCCTGAACCGGCCGGGGACTGAACTTGGTGAGCTTCTCCACGGCGGCCTCGATCAATTCCTTCTGGTCGTCTCCCATGGTGAAATGCCTGGCATTGATTTCCAACTGCATGGCGTCCTCCTTCAAATCGTTTCTGGGTGGGCTACCGGTCCGATCAGAATTGTTTGCGCATTCTGGCGCTGAGAATCCCCATCTGCTCCCGGTATTTTGCCACGGTTCGTCGGGCTATCTTCAATCCCTTTTCGTGCAACATATCCACAATTTTCTTGTCCGACAGTGGCTTGGCCTGGTTCTCGTTCTCGATGATCTCCTGGATCATGATCTTGACCGCTTTGGCCGCCACCTCGGTTCCGTCGTGCGAATCGAGGCCCGCGCTGAAGAAGAATTTCAGGGAAAAGACTCCGCGAGGGGTCTGCACGTACTTCTGACGGGTGACCCGGGACACGGTCGATTCGTGCATGCCAATGGTCGAGGCCACCTGCTGCAGGGTCAGCGGCCGCAGTGCGATGGCGCCCTTCTCGAAGAACTCCCTTTGCTCGGCCACGATGGCTTCCATGACCCTGATCATGGTCCGGCGGCGCTGCTCGATGGTCTTGATGACCCATTCGGCGTGTCGTTTCCTTTCGTCGATGAACTTCACTGCGTCCTCGTTGCCTTTGGACGTACCTTCGTAGGCCTTGCTGACCCGCAGCCGGGGCAGGTTGGAGTCATTGAGATAGACCGCGTATTCGTCCCCGTCATTGTCCACCTTGACCACTTCCAGGTCGGGAACGATGGCCCGGGCGCCTTCGGTGTTCGGGGACAGGCCGGGACGGGGATCCAGCTCCCCGATGCGCTGGGCGATCGTCTGCACCTCCTTGGGGGTGATCTTCATCTCACGGGCGATCTCGCGGAACTTGCGGTTCTTGAGCGCATCGAAATGATGGTTGATGATATGGGCTTCGTCCGAGTCCTCCAGTCCCCGGGCCGCCAACTGCAGCAGAAGGCATTCCTGAAGATCGCGCGCGCCGACACCGGGCGGATCGAAACCCTGAACGGTCTTCAGGACCGCCTCCACTTCCTCTTCGCTGACTTCGTAATAGGCGGCGATTTCAGACAGGGGGCAGTCCAGGAGACCGTCTTCATTGAGGCAGCCGATGATATACTCGCCGATCATCCGCTCGATGCCTTCGGGCACCGCAAGCTGCAGTTGGTCACCCAGGTCTTCCTGGCCCGATGGAATATATTTCTGGGGACGTTCGAGTTCGTCTTCCTCGTCATAACCCCGCTCGTTGGCGAGGCTCCGGAAGCCTTCGTCCCAGCTGTCGCCCCAATCGCGATCCTCGTCCTGGGGATCCTGTTCCTTTTCCCTGACCTTCTCGTCCTCGGCGGCGATTTCGTTTTCCCGGATGATCTCCTCTTCCAGTTCCTCTTCGGGTTCGATCTCTTCGAGCAGGGGATTGCCTTGCAGTTCCTGCCGGAGGATCTGTTCGAGTTCCAGGGTGGGGACCTGCAGGAGCTTCAGGGCCTGCTGGAGCCGCTGGGTCATGACCAGCTGCTGGCGCAGCTGCATGGTCTGACGTAAGCCTATGTGTGGACCCATGGTGTCTGTGCCTTCCTTTGACTTTTCCCAGGCCGGGGTTCCTTCCCCGGCTGCATATGTCCGGCTACAACCGGAATTTTTCGCCCAGGTAGATTTTCCGTGCCTTATCCGAGGACACGATCTCCTCGGAGGTGCCGGACATCTCGATCTTGCCTTCGAACAGGATGTACGCCCGGTCGGTGATGTTGAGGGTCTCACGAACATTGTGGTCCGTTATGAGAACTCCCAGTCCCTCTTCCCTCAATTGGGTCACCACCGTCTGCAGATCCGCCACGGCGATGGGATCGATACCCGCGAAGGGTTCGTCCAGAAGCATGAACTTCGGCTCGGTCACGAGCGCCCGGGCAATCTCCACCCGCCGCCGCTCGCCACCCGACAGTTCGTAACCCTTGTTCTTGCGAATATGACTGACGCCCAACATGTCCAGGAGTTCATCCCGACGACGGCGGCGGTCGCTCCTGCTCATCTTGAGACTCTGCAACACGGCCATGACATTGTCTTCGACCGTCAGTTGCCGGAATATCGAAGATTCCTGGGGGAGGTAACCGATGCCCAGGCGGGCCCGCTTGTACATGGGCAGCCGCGAAATGTCGCGATCGTCGATATGGACCTTGCCGCCGTCCGGGGTGATGAAACCCACGATCATGTAGAATGAAGTGGTCTTGCCCGCCCCGTTGGGACCGAGCAGTCCCACGACTTCTCCCTGAACCAGTTCCAGATCGACATTATCGACAACGGTCCGACCGCGATAGACCTTGCGCAGCCCCGTGGTCCTGAGAATGGATGGGGTTGTGCTAGCGGTCACCGGGACCCGCTTTCGGCATTTGCCTCATCTTCAACTTCGGCCTCCACTTTCTGCTTAATCTCAATGTACTCCAGATCCGGCGTGGCCTCCAGTCCCATTCCCGTCAGAACGTCTCCGTCCCGGGTGAAACGATTGAAGACATCGTTGTGGATCAGCTGTGTCTCGTTGTTGAAGTAGAGATCCTCTGTTTCCAGCCGCCGTCCATCATCGGTCACAACGACGACATTGCCCCAGGTGTGGATATCCTTGGAGGTTAGGTTGGCCAGACCACTGTCGGCGGTAAGGACCGAAAAATGAGTGCCTTTCTTGAAAAAATCCATATGGAGAATGACCAGGTGGACATCCTTCTCGTCCAGATACTTCAGCATCTTTTCGCTTCGCAGCGCCCACTGCCTGACCCCCGCCTGGGATTCTATCAACCGGTAGTCGAAGAACTGCTGTTCGAGAACCCGTCCGGTCTTGCCGCCTGGCGCAGAAGCCTGGGTCTGTTCCCCGGAATCCCCGCAGCCGGGGACCATCGCCAGGAGAAGCCCGAAAACCACGAACATGCCGGTGCGTCCGGTTAGGTTGGATTTCAAATCGAAAATTTTCATGGCAATTTTCATGATATCCGGAGGCGCTCCTGGACGACTGTTCACTCGAAACCACCCTCCCGGAGGTGTGGGTGATTCCCCGTCATGACTTCCACCTACGATGGAACCACACCCACTCGGCCGGGTTCCGCCGAATGAAGTATTCCAGCTGGGCATTGCAGAGGGTCAAGAAGTCCTCCACATCATCGTCAATATTCCCTGTTCCCTTGAACTCCAAGGGCGGTCGGTGAAGAACCAGATGGCGATTGGTTCGGCGGTCCCGGGCAATCACCACCGGCAGAACGGGAATCCCGTATCGCATGACCAGGCGTGCCAGGCCCGCGGGCGTGGGTGCGGGTTCCCCGAAAAATGGTACTTCCAGGTTCTGAACCCGGGTGTTCTGATCCTGCAGCACGGCCACGATTCCTCCGGATCTGAGGTATCGGATCAGGGGTCCGGCGCCGGCTTCCCTGGGCAGGACGGTCATTCCCAGTCCTCGCCGCCGGCCCTGCAGGAGCTTGTCGACGGGCGGGTTGCGTATCGTGCCGGTGACAACCCCCAGGCCGTTCAGACCCCGCGCCGCCAGTTCCCTGGCCAGCCAGCCCCCCAGCAGTTCCCAGCAACCCAGGTGACCGGTCAGGATGAACACGCCCCTTCCGGCCGCGGCCAGATCCGCAAGAACATCCAGCACCTGAGACCTTCCGGCCACGGGACCGGATTCCTCGACCACCGTATCACCCTTATCCAGAAGACGGCCGGCGGCCAGGGTGTCAAACAGATTGAGCCCCAGGGCCTCGGCCGACTCCATCAGGAGACTCCGGCGCCCCTCGACGTCAAGTTCGGGAAACGCACGGGCCAGGTTGGCCTCGGCCACTTGCCGGTCGGTCGGTCGCATCCGCACGGCCAGGCGGGCCAGGCCGGCACAAAGCCGCCGGCCCACCGTGACGGGAATCCGGTCGGACAGTTGAAGCATCATCACCGCAAGCAACCAGTAAAGGCGCCGGCGGACTCTTCTCAACAGAGCAATGTCACCCTCGGGCAATTGGTCCGGCCCTCCCGGGTTGTTCCCACATGCAGCGTCACGCCACCTTGTGATCCATACTTTGGCCTTGGGGATGGGTTTCAGTCAAGCACAAGCTGTGCCACCCATGCAACCAGCTTCAACACACCGGATTGAATGATTTTTCATAGAAACGAAATTGATGAATGATCAGACCGGAAGACCCGCCGTACCCATCACAGAAGCCCGGCCCTGAGGATATCATGGATGTGCAGCAATCCCACGGGCCGGTTTTCATCGTCCGTGGCCAACAGCAGGGTGACCGGGCCTCTTTTACGTTGCTCCATCATGCGCAGGGCGCTGAGGGCCAGCATATCGGGATTGATGGTCGTCGGCCGCTCGTTCATGGCCTGCGTGATGGGCTGGTCCAGGGCATCGGCCCGCTCCAGCAGCACCCGTTTGACGTCCCCGTCCACGCACAGCCCCATCAGCTTGCCCTCGTCATCGACCACACACACTCCCCCCAGGCGCTTGCCCACGATTTCCGGCAGGGACTCCCTGAGGGTCAGGCGGTGGGAAACGACCGGCAGTTCATCGCCCATGTGCATCAGTTCGGAAACCTTGATCAACAGACTGCGGCCCAGGGCACCGCTGGGGTGGAACATGGCGAAATCTTCCGCCCGAAAACCCCGCAGCTTGATCAGGGTCACGACCAGGGCGTCCCCCATGGCCATGGCGGCCACCGCGCTCGTGGTCGGGGTGAGATTCAGGGGGCAGGCCTCCCGTTCGATGGGAGTGTGCAGCAGGATGTCGCTGACCGAGGCAACCTCGGAATCCCGGCCGCCGGTGATGGCCATGGTGGTCATCCCGAATTGCTGGCACCGGGTCAGCAGGGTCACCACTTCGGTGTTGCTGCCACTGCGGGATATGGCGATGAGGATGTCGGAGCCCCGCACGATGCCGAGATCGCCGTGGACGGCCTCGACCGGATGGATGAAATGGCTGGGGGTCCCGGTGCTGGTCAGACTGGCCGCCAGCTTCCGGGCCACGAACCCCGATTTTCCCAGGCCGGTCACCAGGACACGCCCCGTGCAGTCAAAAAGGAGCCGGACGGCCCGGGCGAAATCCGCGTCCAGTCCGAGGCCGACCGCTTCGATGGCTCCGGCCTCCTGGATGAAGGCTTCACGGCCGAGGGAGATCAGGGCATCATCCTTGAGTTCTTCAGGGTCTGGATTCCGACGGGCCGCCTCCATCATTGCCAGGTCTCCTTTTCCGCGTCGGACGATAGTTCCGCCCGGGTGGGTTGCTCTTCCTTCTTCCCCAGCAGATCCAGGGCCTGACCGTACAGTCCGGCACTTTTCAGGA
>DAOWLV010000022.1 GCA_030643455.1 Candidatus Krumholzibacteriia bacterium
ATCGGCTTCGGACTGTTTTTCGCCGCGCTCTGGACGGTGGGTCTGTTGGGTACCGAACTCATACCCCAACTCAGTGAGGGCGAGTTCTTTTTCGAGGTCAAACTTCCCGAGGGCGCCTCCCTGGCCGCCACCGACCGGTCCGTGAGGATGATGGAGGCCGCGGCCGGAACCGAAACTTCCGTGGACCGATACTATGCGACGGTGGGCAGCCGGCTGGTGTCCGGCGGAATGTCCCTCAACACGAAGGCCGAAAACCTGGGCCAGCTGAACCTGGTGATGAAGGACCGGTCCGATAGCGAAGCAGAACTGGAAGTCGCCGAACGCCTGCGCCAGAAGTTTTCCACGGTTCCGGATCTGGAAATCAAGTTCGGACGTCCCTCGTACTTCAGTCTCAAAACACCCGTCGAGGTGCTCATTTTCGGCGATGACCTCGACCTGCTGCGATCCTCTTCCCTTGAACTGGCCAGCAAGCTGAACACGGTGCCGGGCCTGGTCGATGTGCGGTCCTCGCTGGAGGCGGGCAATCCCGAACTTCAGGTCGTTTTTGACCGCGAGCGGTTGGCCGTCCTGGGCCTGGACATGGGCGTGCTCTCCGAAACCCTGAAAAACAGGGTCCTGGGTGTTGTGCCCACGAGGTTCAAGGAACAGGATCGCCAGATCGACATCCGTATTCGCAACCGTCAGAGCGACCGTCAATCGGTGAACGATGTCCGCAACCTCATCCTGCCGGGCCCGAATGGGGAACCGATCCGGCTGCTGTCGGTGGCCCGTGTGACCGAGGACCGGGGCCCGGCGGAGATCCACCGCCTGCAGCAGCAACGCGCGGCCGTGGTATCGGCCAACCTGGAGGGGCGCAGCCTCGGGGCGGCCATCGCGGACGTCAAAAGGCTGATGGCGGCCATGCCCCTGGAAGCCGGCCTGTCATTTGATCTGGGCGGGCAGAACAAGGAAATGCAGGTCAGTTTCAACAGCCTTCGCTTCGCCATCATCCTGGCCATCTTTTTGGTGTACCTGGTCATGGCGGCGACCTTCGAATCCTTCCTGCACCCCTTTCTTGTCCTGTTCACCATCCCGCTGGCGCTGATCGGGGTGGTGGCCGGCCTGCTGGCGACCTCGACGCCGATCACCGTCATTGTGCTGATCGGAACGGTGATGCTGGTGGGAATCGTGGTCAACAACGCCATCGTGCTCATCGACACCATCAACCGTCTTCGCCGGGCCGGCGCGGAAAAACGTGAGGCGGTGATCCGGGCCGGGCACATCCGGTTGCGGCCGATCCTGATGACGACCCTGACGACCATTCTCGGCCTGATGCCCATGGCCCTGTCCTGGGGCGAGGGCGCGGAACTGCGTTCGCCCCTGGCCATCACCGTGGCGAGCGGACTGGCCCTGAGCACGCTTCTGACCCTGGTGGTCATTCCCGCGGCCTACCTGCTGGTGCCGTCGCGGGTGAGAAACGAAGACTGAGAGGAAACCGGGCATGACGCTCCCCGAACTGGCCATCAAAAGGCCCGTCACCACACTGATGGTGCTGGTGAGCATCGTGGTGCTGGGTATCGTGGCCCTGAACCGGCTTCCGCTGGCCTTCATGCCGGATATCACCGAACCCGAACTTTTCATCAATCTTCCCTACGCCAGCGCCTCGCCCGAACAGGTTGAGCGCATGATCGTCCGGCCCGTCGAGGACGCGGTCGGCAGCGTGCGCGGACTGCAGAGCATGTGGTCCCGCTGCGGCAGCGACGGTGGACGCATCCGGCTGGAGTTCGGCTGGGACGTGGACATGAACATGGCCCGGGTGGAGGTCTGGGAGCGCATCGACCGTATCCGGGGGGAACTTCCGGATGACATCGGGGACATCCAGGTTTCCACCAACTGGGATTCCCGCGATGCCGATCAACCTGTCCTGGAGGGACGCCTCAGCTCTCCGCGTGACCTCAGTGAAAGTTACGATCTTCTGGAAAGAAAGATCATCCGGCCGCTGGAAAGAGTTCCAGGTGTGGCCCAGGTTCGCCTGGATGGTGTGAACCCCAGGGAAGTGAGGGTCAACCTGAGGGTGGCGGATCTCGAACTGCACGGCGTCGACATCCGGGATGTGGCCCGGATTCTGCGCACCAGCAATTTCGACCAGTCCCTGGGTAAGATCACCACCGACGAATCACGGTGGACCCTGCGCACCATCGGCACATTCGGCACTGTCGAAGAAATCAGCAACCTGCCCCTGCGGGCGGACGGCCTGCGGCTGTCCGACGTGGCGGATGTCATCTTCCAGGAACCCCCCCTGGAGTACGGCCGTCACCTCGACGGGGACTTCGCCATCGGGGTCACGGTGACCCAGGAATCGAAGGCCAACACGGTGCAGGTCTGCGACGCCCTCGAAGCGGCCATCGCCGGTATGAACGACGATCCCGAACTCGAAGGCGTCAACTTCCTGATCTGGTTCAGCCAGGGCCAGGAGATTCGCAAGACCCTGAAGGACCTGACCTTCACGGGGATCTTCGGATCAATCCTGGCCGCGATGGTGCTCTTCGGTTTTTTGCGGCGCGTTTCGACCACCTTGGTGGCGGTCAGTTGCATTCCCTTTTCTCTAGTCGTGACCTGTGGGATCGTGTGGGCCCAGGGCAAATCGCTCAACACCTTGACGCTGCTCGGGCTGATCGTCGGCATCGGCATGCTGGTGGACAACGCAGTGGTGGTGATGGAAAACATCTTCCGCCATCGCGAAATGGGCGCCGACCGCAAGAGCGCCGCTCTTCTGGGCGCTCGTGAAGTCACCACCGCGGTGGTGGCCGCCACCCTCACTTCGGTCATCGTTTTCATCCCGCTCATCTTCAACAAACCCAGCGAGATGAACCTCTACTTCAAGGAACTGGGTATAACCGTCTGTCTGACATTGCTGGCTTCCCTGTTCATCAGCCAGACGCTCATTCCGTTGGCCACATCGTGGTACATCAAGTCCAAGCCTCGTCCCAAAGGGCGGGTCATGTTGCGGCTGGAAGAGGGCTACCACAACCTGCTGTCCTTTAGTCTGCGCCGTCGGTGGCTCAGTCCCGTTATCGGTCTGGCGGTCATCGGATCCGCGGTTTTTCCTTTCCAGCGGGTGGACATGAACTTCGACCCGAGTCAGGCCGAACTTTTCGTGCAGATCCGTTACGAGTTCAGCGAAGAGATGAGCCTCGAACGCAAGGAGGAGTTTGTCACGAGGGTCGAAAAGACCCTCGAGCCCCACCGCCAGGAACTTCTGGCCCGTTCGATATACAGCTTCTGGAGCGACCGCTTCACCCTGACGCGCATTTACCTCACGGAGGGTGATGCAAACGAAGAAAACATGAATCTGGTGCGGAATAGATTGCGCGGGTTGCTGCCGGAAATAGCGGGCCTCAAGCTCAATGTCCAGGATAACAGCATGGGTTGGCGGCGTCATCGCGGCCGCGACCGCGTGGCCTTCCAGCTGGTAGGGGAGGATACCGAAGTTCTGATGGGGCTCGCCGAAGTCGCCATTCTGAAGATCGAGAACATCCCCGGTCTGGTCGATATCGACACTCGGCATGCCGAAGCCCAGCAGGAACTGCACATCGAGCCGGACCGGGATCTGGCCGCCCGGTACGATGTAACCGGCGAACAGGTTTCCCAGGTGGTGGGATTGACCTACCGCGGCCGCCGATTGCAACGGTTCCGGACCGCCGAAGGGGAGCGCGAAATGCGTCTGACCCTGGATGAGCAGGAGGTCGAAACCCTGGACCAGCTTCGGAACCTGGTCATGCACACACCCGATGGGCAGAAGGTTCCTCTGGCTGCGGTGGCGGATATCAACCAGGTGCCGGGCAGGGAGAGCATCCAGCGCGACAACCGGTTGACCAGCATCTGGGTCACCGCCAAATACCAGGATGGGACACGCGAACAGTACATTCCCCAGGTTGAAGCGGCGCTCGGGGAAATGGAATTCCCCTACGGTTACCGCTGGACATTCGGCCAGTGGGAGGCCCGGCAGAAGGAACAGTCCCGCGAATTCTTGACCAACCTGCTGCTGGCGCTGATGCTGGTCTTCGCGGTCATGGCCGGACTGTTCGAATCGGTCAGGCAGGCCCTGGCCCTGATGGTGTCGCTGCCGTTTGCCCTGTCGGGAGCCATGTGGACCCTCTACGCCACGGGCACTTCCTTCGACCAGCCTGCCGCCATCGGGGTTCTGCTCTTGATCGGCATCGTGGTCAACAACGGTATTGTCATGCTCGAACACATCAATCAGTATCGGCGTGCGGGCATGGACAGGACCGAAGCGATGCTGCTTGGAGGCCGCGAGCGGTTGCGGCCCATCCTGATGACGGCGGTGACCACCCTGATCGGTCTGGTTCCCATAGCCGTTTCGAAGCCTTCCCTGGGTGGTGTCTACTACTACTCCATGGCCCTGGTGATCATGGGTGGATTGTTTGTGAGTGCGTTCCTGACCACGGTCCTGCTGCCCACCACCGCGGCCCTGGCCGAGGACGTCTTCGGGGCCGCGGGCCGGTTGCCCGGGAAGTTGATGTCCTTCCGCAAGAGGGAGCCCGACCTAACAGCCGACAGGTAATATTCAGCGGAGCTTGAAACATGCCGGATATCTTCGATCTCATCGTGATCGGCGCAGGACCGGGGGGATATGTCGCCGCCCGGCGTGGCGCCCAACTCGGGCTGAATACGGCCCTGGTCGAAAAGGAAGACCGGTTGGGCGGGACCTGCCTGTTGCGCGGGTGCATTCCCACCAAGGCCTTGATCCACGCCGCGGAAGTCTGGCGCCTGTGCCGCAAGGGCTCGAAGGCCTTCGGGGTGAGTGTCGAAGGAGCCGCTTTCGACTGGGCCCGGGTGCAGAAGCGCAAGGAAATGGCCACCACCAAGGGCGCCAAGGGTATCGACCTTTTGATGAAGCAGGCCGACGTCACCGTCATCCGGGGCACCGGTCGCCTGGACGGGCCGGGCCGTGTCCATGTCGAATCATCCACCGACGGGCTCGATTTGACCGCCAGCAGGATCATCCTGGCCACCGGATCGTACGCCGCCGGGCTACCGGGTATCAAACCCGATGGAAAACGGATCCTGACCAGCGATCATCTGCTGGAGATCGACCATGTCCCGGCCTCCATGGTCGTTCTGGGTGCCGGAGCGGTCGGGGTCGAACTGGCCAGTGTCATGCAGGGTTTCGGCTGCCGGGTCACCCTGGTGGAGATGATGGTGCGGGTACTTCCCGTCGAGGACCCCGATTGCAGTGAAGAAGTGGTCCGGGCCCTCAAACGCCAGGGGATGGCTGTGCGTACGGGCTGCATGGCCCGCGACGTCCAGGAAACCCCTGACGGAATCCGGTGTGTCCTGGAGTACGTGAAAGGCGGGGCGGTCGAGGAAGTGGATGCCGAATGCTTGCTGGTCGCCGTGGGGCGCCGCCCGGCCACCAGGGATCTTGGCCTCGGTACAGTCGAGGTCCTCCAGGACAAACGCGGTTTCATCCAGACCGACGGATTCATGGAAACCACGGTGCCCGGTCTGTATGCCGTCGGCGATATCGTTCCCACCCCCCAGCTGGCCCATGTGGCCAGCGGCGAAGCCCTGGTCGCGGCCGGGCACGCCGCCGGCCGGACCGTGCATCCGGTCCGGTACGGGCGGGTTCCATCCTGCACGTACAGCAACCCCGAAGTGGCGTCTGTCGGCTTGACCGAAGCCGGCGCGGCCGAAGCGGGTTACCAGATCAAGACAGGACGTTTCCCTTTTTCGGCCCTCGGCAAGGCGTCCATCCTCAATGAGCCCCACGGGTTCGTCAAGGTGGTCAGCGAGGCCGAAACCGGTGAGGTCCTGGGTGTGCACATGGTGGGCCCCCGGGTCACCGAATTGATCGCCGCCGCGGTGACGGCCATGGGTTTTGACGCGGATTTGGAACGCTGGAGCGAAGTCATCCACCCACATCCCTCGCTCAGTGAAGCGTTGGGCGAGGCTGTCCTGGCTGCCGCCGGCAACCCCTTGCACGGGGGCTGAGGTCATGCCGGATCCGATTCGGGAAAACCCAACAGCCCTGCTGTCCGGGCTACGTGAAATCCTGGGTGACAAAGGTCTCTTGACGGATGATGCCGCCCGGCTGGTCTACGCCCGGGACGCGTCGCATCTGACACTGGGCCGTCCGCTGGCCGTCGCCCTTCCCCATGATGAATCCCAACTACGACGTGTGGTCGGTTTGTGCCGGGCCGCAGGTGTGCCCGTGGTCTGCCGCGGCACGGGCACCGGGCTGAGCGGAGGTGCGGTTCCCGGCAACGGAGCCCTCGTGGTGGGGACTTCGCGGCTGACGGATCTCGGTCCCGTGGATTCCCTTCAGCGCAGGGTCAGGGTTCAGCCCGGAGTGCTGAACGATGGTGTTTCCAGGCACGCGTCCGCCTCGGGTCTGCATTTCGCTCCCGATCCCTCCAGCCAATCGGCCGCCAGCATCGGTGGCAACATCGCGGAAAATGCGGGCGGTCCCCACTGTCTGCGCCATGGCGTCACCCTGCAGCACCTGGTGAGCCTGGAATGGTCCGATGCCGACGGGCGGGCCCTGGACACCGGCCGTGCAGTGTCTGTGGAACGGGGGCTTGATCTGGTGTCCCTGCTGTGCGGCAGCGAGGGCACTCTGGGGCTGGTGACTTCCGCCGATCTCAAACTCGTGGACAACCCCGCGGATGTGGCCACCCTCCTGGCCTTTTTCCCCGATCTCGATGACGCCGCCGGCGCGGCGGTCGGTCTGCTGGGTGAAGGACTGGCTCCGGTGGCGGTGGAGATGGTGGACCAGGCCATGCTCCTGGCCGTGGAGGAGGCGTTCGGCTTCGGGTTCCCCACGGATGTCGCCGCGGCGATGATCACGGAATTCGCAGGCCAGTCAGAGGCGGTGGCGGAAGATTGCGAGCGGGCCAGCGCCCTGCTCAGGCGGCACGGAGCGCGCGAGGTCCGGCAGGCCGCCGACGAATCCGAACGCGCCGAACTCTGGAAATGCCGCAAGAAAGCCTTTGGCGCCGTGGGCCGCCTGGCGCCGAATTACGTGTCCATGGACGTGGTCGTTCCTTTGGGGGAATTGCCCGGTCTGGTCCGCGAGATCCAGGTCATCAAGGCCCGCCACGGTGTAGAGATCGCCACCACCTTCCATGCCGGGGACGGAAATCTCCATCCCGGGGTGCACTATGACGAGCGGGATCCCGACCAGAGCCGCCGGGCCCACGCCGCGGCCGATGCCATCATCAGGGCGGCCCTGGACCGGGACGGCAGTGTGACCGGGGAGCACGGCGTGGGAATCGAAAAACTCCACGTGCTGCCCTGGCAACTCGGCGACGAAACGGCACGTCTGCAGCGCGGGATCAAGGAAATCTTCGACCCGCAGGATATTCTCAACCCCGGGAAAGTACATCCTCCGGCCGATGCCGGGTTCGCGGCCCTCAAACCCGCCCCGGCCGGTATCGATTTCCACTGGGCGAACCTGACGGTGAGCGCGCCGGCGGATGCTTCACTGGCCCAGCTCCAGCAGTCCGCAATGGAACGGGGTTTCTGGATCCCGGTGGGGACCATTGCCCTGGATGAGGGTGTAGGCCTGGGCCGGGGGACCACCGTCGGGAATCTCGTGGCGGAATTGTTGACCGGTCCGGCACTCTGTCCCGGGGGCACGGTTCGGGATTACCTGCTGGAACTGTGGGCCGAAACGGGTGACGGACACCTTTTCCACGCCGGAGCTCCGGTGTTCAAGAACGTGGCGGGCTACGACCTGGTCCACATGCTGTGCGGTTCGGGCCGGGTTTGGGCCCAACCCCGGGCGGCTACTTTCCAGCTCCGGCCGGTCCCCGAATGTCTGGGTTACTGGCGTTTCCCTTTGCCTTCGGACGAACTGCAGGATGTTGCCCGCCTCGACCGTTTGGCAGAGTACCTGGCCGGCCGGGACGGCAGCCTGGGCGGGCCGATGATGATCGTTGATGCCCAGTCGGCACGCTCCGTGGTTGTCATGGCCCCGGGTCGGAACCGACCCTGGGATCTGGACCGCATCGAAAAGGATCTGGTCAATCTCCTGGGTAAACCCACGGAGCAAATTGCACTGCCATTCAACCGGGCCTCGGAAATATTGACGGACGAGCTGATCGGCGGCTGGGCCTTGAACTCGAGTGATTGGACCTTCCTGAGCAGGTTGCCGGGTGATGAAGGGGGCTCGAATTTCTGGCCCGCCGCCATGAGGCGGTTGATCTGGCAATCGACACCGCGCCTGGTCTGGTCGCCCGATCCGACTACTACCTTTCCGGGCTGGCATGCCGACCGGTTCTGCTCGGAAGGCCTGGTGCTGCCGCCTTGCGCCCCCGCACCGGGAGTACCCCGTGATTTCCTGAAAAGGATGAAGATCCTCTTCGACCCCTCGGGTGCCCTGGAGACACCCCGGTGGCTGGAGGGCCAGGATGACTGACCCGCGTCCATCCTCAGCAGTCATGGATGTAGATCATCTCGACGAACTTTTACGCCAGTGCGTTCAGTGCGGTTTATGCCTGCCCCATTGCGCGACCTGGTTGGCCACCGGTAACGAGGTGCAATCTCCCCGGGGACGGCTTCTGCTGCTGGGAGAACTTATCCGGCCTTCCGACACGAACACGGCTGCGGCAAGCGATGCGTTCCTGCAGGCCTTCGACCAGTGCATAGGTTGCCGGGCCTGCGAGACCGCCTGCCCCAGCGGGGTGCCCTTCACCCTCCTGGAATACGGGCAGCTGCGGGCTACCGAGGTTCCCCCGCTCCGGTCGGGCCTGCCAGTCCCCGCGGTGCCGGGTGCCGTCCTGCGTCGGATGGACCAAACGGCGTTCCTGGGGTTCCTGTCACGGGTCGGGGACCTGGTTCGAGGCGTTTTGACGGTGGTTGCGGGCAAGACCTGGCGGCGGAGGCTGGCTGGAGGCCCGGCGGGGACCGGCCGTCTGGTCAGGCTGTTGGGGTCGCTGCCCACTTCTGCGCGGTCGGACACCGAACTGGTCAAGATGCTGGACGGCCTCTGCGGCCGGGAAACACAACTGGTCGGCGGCTCACCGAATTTTGTTGGATTGGAAATCCCCGACCATCTTCCCTCCGGGCCTGGGGTGGCCTTTTTCCGGGGATGCGCCAACGCCGGCCTGTTACCCGGCACCTCGCGCCGTTTACGGGATCTTCTGTCAGCGTCGGGATGCCGGCTCGAAGAACCGGGTTCCCAGGATTGCTGCGGGGCCCTCGCCACCCACACGGGTCGTCCCGGTCGGGCAGCCGACCTGAGGCGGCGCAATCGGGAAGCTTTTGCCGGGGCGCTCACCGACGGAACGGTCATCGTGGCCGAGGCCGCAGGCTGCAGTCATGAACTCAAGGAATACGGGGATGATTTCCGAACCGGAGTGGTGGACGCGGTGGTCATGCTGGCTGGATTGGATCTGCCGCCCATGGGTTCGGTTCCCCTCAAGGTCGCCTACCATGATCCATGTCATGCGAGGCACGGACAGGGCATCATCGATGAACCGCGAAAGCTGCTGGCCGCCATCGGGGGTCTGGAAATCGTCGAGCCGGCCGAACCGGAAGTCTGTTGCGGAAGCGGGGGAGCCTGGGGATTGCGGTATCCGGAATTATCCGATGAACTGGGCCGCCGCAAGGCCGCGGATCTGGCTGCCACCGGCGCCGATCTCGTGGTGACCTCCAACCCCGGTTGCCTGGGTCAGATCGCCGACGGCCTGCAGGTGATCGCCCCCGACCTGCCCATCCTGCCGCTGACGGACCTGCTGTGGTACGCGGCCCTGCTCAGAATTGACTCGTCCCGGCCCTGAATATCCAGACCCACAACGGGCTGTAAACCCCGGAGGCATGACCTCGATCAATTCCAGATTAATAACTTAATAGTGATAAAGGAATGTTTTGGGTTGCAATTCCTGTAAAATGGGTTAAAATAGTGAATAATAGGACATTTCGAGGAGAGTTTCTTTCCACCGGAGACCCCATTTTGGCACCAGTTTTCAGCCCAGCGGCCCTTTTCCAGTCCGTCAGTGACGATTCCCGCCTGCGGCTTTTGCGTCTGCTGGGCCGGGAGGAACTGAACGTGAGGGAACTCGTCCGGATCACCGGGTTGAGCCAGCCTCGGGTGTCAAAGCATCTGGCGGTGCTGCGGGAGCAGAACTGGATCATCCAGCGCAGGGAAGGCACCTGGAGCTGGTACCGGGCGGTGGCGCCGAAGGAATTCGGTCCAGGGGAGCAGATCTTCCGTCAGATCACCCGGGCCGCGGACATGGTCCCGGAAGCCGGCGAAGACGACGGCAAGCTCGGCGTCGTGCTTGGCGACCGGCAGGCAAGGGCGAAGGATTTCTTCTCGGGTATCGCCGATCGGTGGGACACCATCCGCCAGGAATACGAACATCCCGATATCCGAATCGGAGCCATCGGGGCTCTTGTCTCGCCCGACCTGAAAATCCTGGATATCGGCACAGGTACCGGCGCCATGCTTCCGGTTTTTGCCGCGGTGGCAGGTACGGTCGTGGCCCTGGACAACTCCGAAGCCATGCTGGCCCGCGCCCGCGCCCTTTGTACAAGCGAGGGACTGGGAAACGTCGATTTCTGCAACGCGGACGTGGGGGACATCCCCTTCGACGACGCCGTGTTCGACGCCTGCAACTGTTCCATGGTCCTGCACCACGTGGTGCGGCCCGAAGAGGCCCTGGCAGAAATGGCAAGGGTGGTCCGACCAGGGGGAAAAGTGATGGTCACGGCTTTCTGCCGCCACGAGCAGACCTGGATGCGGGACGAATTGGCCCATCACCGGCTGGGATTCGACAAACCCGAGATGGAAGAGCTGTTCACCGGCGCGGGCCTGACCATGAGAACTTTTCTCGTGCGAGGCCGGAGCCCCGGACAGGAAAACGCCGGCCCCACGGTCCGGCCCAGCGGTCGAAAACTGCAATGGCCCGAGGTCTTCCTGGCCACGGGCATGAAGGAAAATGAATGAGTCCGATAGATAGAATGAACGTCTGACGGGGCAACAAACCCCTTGAACCCAAGAAGGAGAACGGAAATGTCCGACCAATTCAGCACAGGAGACAATTTCAAGGTCCGCGATCTCGGTCTGGCCAAAAACGGCCGCATGAAGATCGACTGGGCCGAGTCCCGCATGCCGGTGATGACGGCCCTGCGCAAGGAGCACAAGGAGCTGCAGAGCCTCAAGGGCACCAAGATCACCGGGTGCCTGCACGTGACCAAGGAAACCGCCGTTTTGATCGAGGCCCTGGCCGATGCCGGCGCCGAGATCAGCTGGTCGGGATGCAATCCCCTGTCGACAAATGACGAGGTCGCCGCGGCCCTGGCCGATAACGGCATCTCCATCTACGCCTGGCACGGGATGAACACCGAGGAGTTCTACTGGTGCATCGACAAGACCCTGGAGATGCGTCCGACCATGACCCTGGATGACGGGGCCGACCTGATCTTCCGGGTCCACAACAAGCACCCCGAACTGATCGATGGCCTCCTGGGCGGCACCGAGGAAACCACCACCGGTGTTCACAGGTTGCGGGCCATGGCCAGGGACGGGGCCCTGAAGTATCCCGTCATCGCCGTGAACGACGCCGAGACCAAGTGGGACTTCGACAACGTGTTCGGCACCGGGCAAAGCAGCCTCGACGGCATCCTGCGCGCGACTAGCGTGCTGCTGGCCGGCAAGAACTTCGTGACCGCCGGTTACGGCCACTGCGGGTACGGCTGCGCCTTGCGGGCCGACGGCATGGGCGCGAACGTGATCGCCACCGAGGTCAAGGCCACCGCCGCGCTGAAGGCCACCCTGAACGGCCATCGGGTCATGAAGATGGACGACGCCGCCAAGGTAGGCGACGTGTTCATCACCGCCACCGGCATGAAGGACGTCATCGTGGGCCGTCACTTTGAAACCATGAAGGACGGCGCCATCGTCTGCAACACCGGGCACTACGACTGCGAGATCAATCTCGAGGATCTCGAGGCCATGGCCGTGAGCAAGCGCACCATCCGCGAAAACTGCGAAGAGTATGTCATGAAGGACGGCCGCCGGATCTACATCCTGGCCCAGGGCCGTCTGGTGAACCTGGCCGCGGCCGAAGGCCATCCCAGCGAGGTCATGGACATGAGTTTCGCCAACCAGTTCCTGTCCATGGTCCGTCTGGCCAAAGAAGGTCGGGATCTGACCGTCGATGTCCACGACATTCCCGAGGATCAGGACCAGAAGATCGCCGGCATCAAGCTGGGGAGCCTGGACGCGGGGCTGGACATGTTGACCGCGGACCAGATCGCCTACAACGACGACTATTCGGCCGGCACCTGATAGGACCAGGCACCGAAGGAACGAACAAAAGCCTCCCGGCAGCGGGAGGCTTTTTCTGTATCCGTCGGAACACCGGGGTTTTCTTCTAGAAGAACCCGTAGGTCAAACCCATGGACAGCGCCCAGGCGTGGGTGTTGCTGAAGGTGTTGTCGGGATCGGGCCACTTGGTTTCGTCCCCGGTCATGAAATAGCGCCAGAGCCACTCGAACTCCAGGGCGAAACTCTTGCTGATCTCGTATTCCGTACCCAGGCCAATGGCGACCGCGGTATCCTCTCCCTGGAATGGTACACCGTCCATTTCGATGACATCGGTGCCGCGCTCGCCCTCGGTCAGTTCCCACTGGACGACGCCGACGGCGGCGGTCAGGTAGGGATTGAATCTGGAGTTTCGCATGATGGAGTTGCCCAGAAAGCCCATGATGCCGAATTCAAGGCCGTCCAGCTTCCAGGTCGATTGGCTGACCAGGCCGATATCGTTATAACGGTCGAGTTTCGACTGGTCGCTGCTGGTCTTCTGTGACCCGCGGTAGCCCCGGAAGAAGATATTGAAGCCGTCCATCACGTAATAGCGCAGGGTCCCGTCGTAGCTCCAGTCTCCGACGGTCAGGTTGTTTATGTTGTAGTTCTCGTCCTTGACCACATGCAGGGCAGCCCAGTAGCTGGCCCGTGCGGTGATGGCGAATTTGTAATCATGGCGGATGCGGGCGGCCTCAACGGGTTCAGTGCCGGGGGCCAGAGCCACCACCTCGGAGCCGGGCACACGGTTGAACTTGACGAACCGGCTATTGCCGCGCAGGGAAAAGGTGCCGGTGATCCGATCATCGCCGGCGATATAGGAGCCGCTGAAATGAGCGGGGAAGGGGGCTCCTTCGGGTTTGAAGGTGAAGCTGATCCTGGTGTCGGTCACCTTCAGGCCCGTGATGGTGGTCTCCCCGATGGCATCACTTTCGAGGGTTCCGGTCCAGACGGCGCCCTGTTGATCCAGTTTGAGGAGGATATCCACCTCTTCACCGTCCGGGGTCCTCATGGTGCCAGTCCATTCACCGGCAGAGGTTGTCCCCGCCAGGGTCGAAACCGGCACGGCCAGAGCCGCCAGCAGACCCAGCAAGATGAAAGCAGACCAAACCCTGGGATGGCTTCCCTGCGTCATTGGCATTCTCCTCATGAATGGCTCCAAAAAGCAGTCTGGGGTAGTCTGGAGAATATACAGTTTGGGGTGGGGCTTGTCCAATCTCCATTGATGCAGGTTGTTTGGGGGCAACAGGAAAAAATAAATAACCTACTTGCAATCAACCCGTGACTTTAAGTATACTAACAGTCAGATGGTAAAAAGCTTGTCAGCTGGTGCCATCACCCTTTTTCGATGCGGGTTTCCGGAGAGGTCTTGGCTGGACTTCCCTGGAGAATTCGAAGTTGAATTGAACGCCTCAGGGGAAATGAGTCGCCTTCTGAACGCTGGAGATTCACACTTCGCCCGCATCGATAATTTTTTTCCATCAGATTCATTGTCCGGATAAGTGCGGATGAGTTCGGATTAGTTCGGGGATAGAATTGAGCACTGCCGATACCACCCCCAGCCTGGATTTCCTTCACGCCCTGCCAAAGACCGATCTTCACGTCCATCTGGACGGATCCCTTCGTCTGAGCACTGTCCGGGATCTTGCCCCCATCCACGACCTGGGATTCGATTTCCAGACCGACGAGGACGTTCGCGCCGTTTGCCAGGTACCCGACGATTGCGAAAGCCTGGTGGATTATCTGCGGGTCTTCGACATCACCCTGAAACTGATGCAGACCGCCGGGGAGTTGACGCGGATCGCCTACGAGCTGGCCGAAGACGCCCACCGGGAAAATGTGCGTTACATGGAGGTCCGCTATTCACCGCTGCTGCACACCAACCAGGGGCTGGATTACGACAGCGTCGTCGCCGCGGTTCAGGAAGGACTCGACCTCGCCCGTCGCCAGTACGGGATCGTCTGCGGTCAGATCATATGCGGGATCCGTCACATTTCCGCGGAATCCTCCCTGGAGCTGGCCGACCTGGCGGTCGCCTGGAAAGGTCGCGGTGTGGTCGGGTTCGACCTGGCCGGGGCCGAAAAGGACTATCCGGCCAAGGACCATATCGCCGCCTTCCAGAAGGTTCTTAACAACAACATCAACATCACCATCCACGCCGGCGAGGCATTCGGGGCGCCTTCCATCCATCAGGCCCTGCACTATTGCCGGGCCCGCCGCATCGGGCACGGCACGCATCTGATCGAGGATCCCGATCTGATGAACTGGGTCAACGATCACCGGATCCCCGTGGAGATCTGCCTGGCCAGCAATCTGCAGACCAAGGCCATCCCCGATTATCAGAGCCATCCGATCCGCCGTTTCATGGAAGAGGGGCTGCGGGTAACCCTCAACACGGACAACCGCCTGGTCTCCGGCACCACCGTGACCAACGAGTATCGGCTGGCGGTGGAAAACTACGGGTTGAGTGAAGACGAGGTCCTGGGACTGGTGATGAACGGCTTCAAGTCCGCCTTCCTGCCCCTGAAGGAAAAGACCCAGCTCGTCGACCAGGTGCTGGTGGAATTTGCTACCCTGGGGGCGTCGTTTTCCGGTGAGATTTCACGCCGCCGCAGAATCCAGCTCTAGAATTCCGGATCAACCCGAAGCCAGGACCAGCGCCAGGCAGCTTTTCCGCAGGCGATCAACACGCCAGTTCAGGAACTGGTTGGAGGCGACGCATCCACGGCTTTCCAGAAGGGTC
>DAOWLV010000428.1 GCA_030643455.1 Candidatus Krumholzibacteriia bacterium
CCCGTTAGCGCTGAAACATCCCTTTCTTCTATTGTTGCTCAGGATTGGCCGCGTATTCCCACGCGGCCTTGGTAAACACGATCAATCGAGGAGGAGAGTCAGATGAGATTCTTTCTAATCATGATTGCAGCGGTGACCCTGCTGGCGTCCGGAGCCATGGCAGAAACGATCACCATCGAATTCATCGGGGCCGTGGAGTACAACCAGGTCAACCAGGGGATTTTCGCTGACGTGAGCAGTGGCGACGCCGTACGGGCCACCTTCACCCTCGATTCCGAAATCTGGGAGGCCAGTCCCGGCGGTTACGGAGTCCGAGGCTATCCCATCGACCAGTCCTCCTTCGAGCTGACCATCGGTTCGGTAGGCCCCGTGCCCCTGGTAAGCCCCCAGCCCAACGGCGAGGTCACCTATTTCAACCTTCGCAACGCCGACCCCGTGTCCGACGGCTTTTTCATCTCCAACCAGCTGGATTGGGACAACCTCTTGCCCAAGCTGGATGTGGAAGGCGGAATTGATCCCTACTTCAGTTTCATCTGGTCCGTGGGTTATACCGAGGACACCTTCAGTTCCCTGGATATCGTGGATGCCATCGGAAGCTACGATTACACCGGCTTGACCAGCTTCTACACCGCGGTCAAGGACGCCTGGGCCGATCCCATCGGTTTGGAATTCATGCAGACGAACATCATCGGCGGTCCCGTGGCCATCGAATCGATGAGCATGGGCTCCGTGAAGGCACTGTACCGTTAAACGAGTGTGTCGGGAAACCGATCCCGCCCCTGTTTCCTGGATCTTCCAGAGAACAGGGGCGGCTCTATTTTTCCTTGATCACGGGGGGAAGATCTTCCCCTTCGGGGACAAAGACCATCGATATGGAATTCACGCAATGGCGGGTGTTCAAGGGAGTGAACCCTTCGTTCAGGAAGACATGGCCCAGATGCCCGGCGCAATTGGCGCAGGTGATCTCGGTGCGGCTGCCGTCGGCGTCGATCTTGCGCTGCACGGCGTCCTTGATGGCGTCGTCGAAACTGGGCCATCCGCAACGGGCATTGAACTTGTCCTTCGACTCGTACAGGGGGGAATTGCAGCGCTTGCAGAGATAGGTACCATTGGACCAGTTTGTTTCGTATTCCCCGGAAAAGGGTGCTTCGGTGCCCTTCTGCAGGATCACCCGGGTTTCCTCGTAGTCGAGAGAGTTGTATTTCATCGGGGAATCTCCTGCCATGGCGACGGTGCCCATCAAAATGGAAATCACCAATATTGCCAGACCCGGGGGGGTGGATTTCATTTTAGCCTCCCTGAAAACCTTATCAACACTTACTCTCAGTAAGAGCCCTATATTGAAAATGCGCAAGAGGCGACCCGTCCCACTCGAGACCAGGAGATGAGCCGTGCCCGTCATAAAATCACGTTCCGGTCAGAAAAAAGCCATTGCCGGTGGATCCATGGAAGCCGCTGCCGAACTGGGGGTCCTCTTCGGTTGTCTGAAGGGGGTGTGCGGAAAGTGCGCCACAACGGTGCTGTCCGGATTGAACAACCTATCCGCTCCCACCGAGGAAGAAGTGGCCATGGATCTGGATCCGGCCAGGCGCTTGATGTGCCAGTGCCTGATCAACAAGGGCACGGTGAAACTGGATCTGGACTGAGGGTTTTACTCCCCGTCCTTGGATCCGTGCCGGTACGCCAGGATGCGCACCTTTTCCAGCGTGACCAGACCCTCGCCTATCATCTTGTCCAGGTCCGGCAGGAACTGATCGATCTTGTCCTCGGTATCGACGATCTCCACGATGATGGGCAGATCCTCGGAGAGCCTGAGCACCTTGGACGTGTGGATCCGACTGGTTGCCCCGAACCCGTAGAAGCCTCTCAGGACCGTGGCGCCGGCCAGACCGCGGTGACGCGCTTCCTGGACGATGGCCTCGTACAAGGGGCGCCCCTCGGTCTTGTCGCTTTCGCCGATGAAGATCCGCAACAGCACAGCCTCATGGGGGAGATTCATTTCCCGGGCCTCCTTCAGATCATCCGGCCGAGCATCGTGCCGGCAAAAATGGCGGCCAGTCCGATCCCGTTCTGCAGGGTCAGATTGGCCGTCGCGTACACCAGTTCAGAAGCGCGCAACATCTCGGTCGTTTCCAGGGTCATGGTTGAAAACGTGGTGAAGGCGCCCAGGAATCCGACCAGCAGCACCGTCCGCGGCAGGGCGGTCACCACGCCCCGCTTCTCGAACATCCCCCAGAGCAATCCGGCCAGGAAACATCCCAAAAGATTGACGAACAGGGTACCCCAGGGAAACGACCCGCCGCTCAAACGCTGGACCAATCCGGCCAGCCCGTAACGGGCCAAGGTGCCCAGGGCACCGGCAAGGGCCAACCATGCGAGTTTCTGGATCATTGGTGATATTCTCCTGGTCCCACCGAACGGTTCAGTTCGAATTCAGGATCAGAATCTACCAAGGGGACCGGTACAAGTCAAAAGCCGGATCAACGATCCCGTTCCCGGAGTCAAGTTGGGGGTGCCAGCGCCGAAATTTCAAGGGAGGCCATGATCATGGCCGGCAAAACCTGAAACAAGGAGCAGGGTCGGATGATTCGCTTGTTAGGGATGATATCCGCCATTCTGGGCAGCGCCCTGGGGTGGTGGATCGGAGCTCGCATCGGTTTCATGACCGCATTTTTCCTGAGTATCCTGGGAACCGGAGCCGGGCTCTTCTACGGCACCAGGTTTGCCCGGGAGTGGTTGCCCTGAGTCAGCTTCCGGGTGATATTAAATCTTCCTGGCCCGATATGCGTTGTGGACTCTGCGGTGTGAATTCGTGATATTGGGGCAACCTGAACTCAACCCGAAACCGGCCCCGACCCGAATCCGGACCGAAAACGATTCCACGCCAAAGAAGACCCTAGTCCCATGATACTCCGCCAGCACCCGAGCCTGCTATGGCTTCGCTTCCGATTCCTGCAGTCCTACCACACGATGATGATCCTGCTGGCAGTCGTGGTGGGATTGCTGGGCGGGCTGTGTGCGGTGGGCTTTCGCAAG
>DAOWLV010000381.1 GCA_030643455.1 Candidatus Krumholzibacteriia bacterium
GCCCCCACCCACCGAAACAACCGCCTCGGTTCCTCCCGAAACCAGGGTGCCTTCCAGAAACGCGATCATCGTTCTACTCTCCCGCCTGAGAAGGACCATCCACCGTCATGCCCATTATCCGACAGAGTTCGGGATCAGGCCAGCCCGGAGAATTGCGACCTGCCCGCGTGGGCAAGGGCCACCGCCAATGCATCGCTCTGGTCGAGCGGGGGGGAATCCTTGAGGGCGAGCAATCGCATCACCATGAAGCGGACCTGCTCTTTGGTCGCCGCCCCGTTGCCCGTCAGGGCTTTCTTCACCTCACGCGGGGCGTACTCCGCAACCGGCAGACCGGCGGAGGCCCCGGCCAACAGGATCACGCCCCGGGCATGGCCGAGAATCAGGGAACTCCTGGCGTTCTTGGCGTTGAACAGGTCCTCCACCGCCATGGAAACCGGTCCATGCCGTTCGATGACCCGGGTCAGTTCGGAATGGATAGCCAGCAGCCGGTCAGACAGCTGGGCGTCCTTGCCGGCCCTGATCACGCCTCCACCCAACATGCGAACGACCGGCCCGGTGGAAATCACACCGTAACCGGTCGCGTGGGAACCGGGGTCGACGCCGAGGATGATCACGGGTGACCTCCCGCAGTCAAAGTTTGTCCTCGATTTCGGCCATCACCTCGTCGTCGATGTCGAAGTTGGCCGAAACCTGGGATACGTCGTCGAGATCGTCCATCCCCGTGATCAGTCTCATCAGGGTCAGGGCGTCCGATTTTTCAACATTGATGGTGGTGTTGGGCAACTGCACCAGTTCCGTGGAGGTCACCGGCAGGCCGGCATCGCCAAGAGCAACACCCACCTTGTGAAGATCCTCCATGGCGGTGGTCACCGAGATGATGCCACCTTCCTCCTCCACATCCTCGGCGCCCGCCTCGATGGCCGCATCCATGGCGGCTTCCAGGTCGCAGCGCTCACCGTCCAGAATGACCATGCCCTTGCGCTCGAAAAGGTATGACACGCATCCGTTGGCGCCCAGATTGCCATTGAACTTGGTGAACACGTGCCGGACTTCAGCGGTGGTGCGGTTCTTGTTGTCGGTCTGGCACTCGACCAGGATGGCCACCCCGCCAGGCCCGTAGCCCTCGTAATTGATCTCTTCGATGACCAGGTCGCCCAGTTCACCGGTGCCGCGTTTGATAGCCTTGGTGATGGTGTCGTTGGGCATGTTCGAACCGCGGGCCGTGGTCACCGCTGCACGCAACCGCGGATTGGCTTCCGGGTCGCCGCCGCCCTGCCGGGATGCCACCGTGATTTCGCGGATCAGGCGGGTGAACACCTTGGCCCGCCTGGCGTCCTGGGCACCCTTGCGGTGCTTGATGTTCGCCCATTTGGAATGTCCTGACATGCCCTCCCCTATTCTTCGGCGGTCTGGGTTTTCGAGAACTCGTTCACCAGTCGCTTCTGTACGTCACCGGGAACCTCGGCGTAGTGCGAGAACTCCATGGTGAAGATACCGGTACCCTGGGTAAAGGAACGCAGGGAGGTGGCGTACTGGTAGAGTTCGTCCTCGGGGATGTTGGCGGTGATGACCTGGTAGGGGCCGTCAGCGTCCGTCCCCTGCAGGGCGCCGCGCCGCGTGGAGACATCGCCCATCACGTCTCCCATGTAGGTCTGGGGAACGACGATCTTGACCTGCATGATCGGCTCGAGGATGACAGGCCGCAACTTGTCCGACTCATCGGTGATGGCGGCCTTGAGAGACTTGCGCGCCGCCATCTTGAACGCGGCTTCACTCGAATCCACGTTGTGGTAGGAACCGAAATAGAGGGCGCAGCGCACGTCGACCATCTCGTAACCGGCCACCAGACCCTCCAGGAGGGTTTCACGGCAACCCTTTTCCACCGCCGGGATGAACTTGCCCGGCACCACCCCACCGACGATCTCATTGGCGAATTCGAAACCCGTCCCCCTCTCCAGGGGCTCCATGCGGATGAAGACGTCGCCGAACTGGCCACGGCCACCGCTCTGCTTCTTGTGCCGGCCCTGCTTTTCGGCCGTACCGCGAATGGTTTCCTTGAAATTGATCCGGGGCCGACGTCGTTCAACAACCACACCGGTCTGCTTTTTGAGCTTGTCGAGAATGAAGGTGGTGTGTATCTCACCCTGTGTGGCAAGCAGCGTCTGGGACAGGTGGGGCTGATGGATCAGATCAAACGTCGGATCCTCCTCGCGGATCTTGTTGAGCCCGGCAGCCATCTTGTCCTCTTCGCCGCTGGTGACCGGCCTGATGGCGTCGGCGCTGGTGGGCACCGAGTACGTGATCGGAAGAAATGCGAAATCCACGCCCGAGGTCAGGGTGTCACCCGTCTGGGTATTCTTCAGTTTGGCCGCCAGGACAATGTCCCCAGGTCCGGCCACGTCGATTTTTTCCTTGGCTTTGCCCACCGTGACGCTCAATTGCCCAATACGCTCGCCCGTACGGCCGTCGCTGCAGGATAGATTGTCACCGGACTTGAGGCTGCCGCTGAACACGCGCAGCCAGGTTATGTCGCCTCCCTGGGCTTCGAACTGCCTCTTGAAGGCCAACGCGACCACAGGTCCGTCGGCTCCCGGGGTGAACGAGGCTTCCTCTGCCAATCCGGCCCGCACACCTTTCATCTCGCTGCGGGTGCGGGAGAAACTGCTCGGCAAAAGGTTGTTGGCCGAGCGGAGAAGGGATCGAACGCCGACTTCCTTCTCGGCATCCGCGAAAAAGACGGGGAAGACGGTGCCCTCGAGGGTACCTTTCTTCAGACCCAGGATGACGTCCTCTTCACTCAGCGTCATTTCCTCGAGGAACTTCTCGGTCAAATCATCGTCCGCGCTGGCCGCCGCGTCCATGAGCATTTCTCGCGCCTCTTCGACGGCGTCGTTCATGTCGGCGGGAATATCGATCGCGACGGATTCCTCCCCGGTCGACTTGTAGGCCTTCATGGTGACCAGGTCGATCACGCCCTCGAAGCTTTCCCCGTTGCCGATGGGAAGTTGCAGGGGAGCGACTCCGGGCACGCGGTCCTTCAAGCCGTTCATCACCGAGCGCCAGTCCGCCTGTTCCTTGTGCATCCGGTTGACCACGATGAAGGTGGGAAGGCCGGTGGAACGGATCAGGTTCCACAGGTTCTCAGACGCGACTTCAAAGCCGCCATCGGCCTTGACGACAAACATGAGACCCTCGACCACGCGCAATACGGCATGAACATCCCCACGAAAATCATCCACGCCCGGGGTGTCGATGATATTGATCTTGTTTCCCTCGAACTCCGTCCAGGCCATGCTGGCGGTGACGGTCTGTTTCCGGTCGATTTCCTCTTCGAAATAATCGAAATGGGAACTTCCGTCGTCCACGTTGCCCTTACGACCAACTTTATTGGAAACATGAAGCATGGAGTCGGCCAGGCTGGTTTTACCTACGCCGTGAGGGCCGACAAGGGCCACATTGCGGATTTTTTCCATGGGA
>DAOWLV010000036.1 GCA_030643455.1 Candidatus Krumholzibacteriia bacterium
ACAAGACACTCAGGACTGATCCGAAACAATCACCTCGACCTCACCCATATCCAGGGCCTTCATGTCTTCTCCGATCACGTCCCAGTCCCCCACGATGATCCAAACCACACGATCCGGATCAATTTGGCTATCGATGATCTCGGCCATATCCGCCGCGGAGAGTGCGTTCACCCGGTCGTCGAAGGTTTTCCAGTCATCCAGCGGCAAGTCGTAGATCAGCAGGCTGCCCAGGCTGCCCGCCACCCCGCCAATGGTCTGGAACTGCTGGGGGAAACCCATGGTCAACCGGTTTTTGCTGTCGACCAGTTCAGTTTCCGTCATGGGCCGGGGTCCACGGATGTCGGACATCTCACCGATCAGTTCCTCGACCGAGGCCCGGGTGACCGGAGTTTCCACCGGTGCGGTCATCAGGAACATACCGCCCTCCCGGAAACCGACCATCCGGGAACGCACACCGTAGGTGTACCCCTTGTCCTCGCGCAGGTTCAGGTTGATGCGGGAGGCGAACTGCCCGCCGAAGGCCGTGTTCGCCACCTGGAAAGCCTGGTACTGGGGGTCCTGGCGGGACAGGCCGGGATAGCCGCCGACGATGAAGCTCTGTTCGGCGCCGGGCTTGTCGATCACGACGATCCGGGGACCCTCGTAGGCCGGGACAGATGGAACCTCGGGAGCGGGTGACACACCCGGAGCCCAGCTGCCGAAAACCTCCGACACGGCCTCGACCGCCTCGTCCAGATCCAGGTCGCCCACCACCACTATCGCGGAATTTCCCGGCTTGAAATAGGTCTCGTGGAAAGCGGCGAGTTCATCACGGGTCAAAGCGTCCAGGGACTCCTTCGTTCCCGAACCCGAGAAGGGCTGGGCGTAGGGATGACCTTCTCCGAAAATCCGCAACTGGAACTCCTTGAGGGCCTGTTGTCGAGGCTGCCGCGATTCCTGCTGCTGGCGGCCAACGTAGTTCTGCCGGATGCGCTCGAATTCCGCCTCCGGGAACGTGGGTTCGAGGGCGACCTTGCTCATCAGTTCCAGCCCCGGCCCCACCTGGTTTTTCAGCACGTTGAGCAAGACGTAGGACCCGTCGAAGAAGCTGCCGGTTCTGAGACGGGCGCCGAGCGACTCCGCCGTTTCGGAAATCTCCAGCGCGTCCATATCGCCGGCGCCCTCGTCGAGCAGGTCCGCGGTCAGGGCCGCGGTCCCGGGCTTGTCAGCCGGATCCGACGACCAGCCCCGCATGACGTTGAGTCGGATCTCCACCAGGGGCAGTTCGTGCTTTTCCACCAGGTAAAGTTCGAGCCCGTTGTCCAGGGTGGCGGTCTGGATGGCAGGCGGGGTGAAGGACATCTCCCCGGTGCTGCCCGGCAACGATCCGCGGTCCCCCGCGACATCCATGGCCTTCAGCGATCCCTGGGGCACGATATGAAGCACGGCGCGGCGCTGAAGATCCAGGTAATGACGCGTGTATGCATTGACCGACTTGGTCGTGGCCAAACGGAAACGATCCAGGTCCTGCTCCAGGTATCCCGGGTCACCCGTGTAGACGTTGTAACGATTCAGACGGTCGGCCTTGCCGCCAAAACCGCCCACCTTCTGCAGCCCGCGCACGAAACCCGCCTCGAACCGGATCCGGGCCAGGTCCACTTCCTTTTTGGTCACACCCTTCTTCAGGAGCACGGCCAGTTCGCGATCGATGACCTCCTCGATTTCGGCCAGATCATGTCCCGGAGCTGCCGTGGCGGTGATCGAGAACACGCCGCTCAGCTCGCGCGAGGATTGCCTGACACGCACATCCTGGGCGATCTGAAGCTCGTAGACCAGGACCTGGTACAGACGGGAAGTCTTGCCAGTGCCCAGGATGCCGGCCAGCAGATCGAATTCCGCGTCGCCCGGATGATACCAGCCAGGGGTGTGCCACTGCATGTACAGCCGGGGCAGTTCGACCGCGTCTTCGGCCAGGGCTCGACGTTCGCCGTCCAGGGTGGGGTTCCAGCCGGTCAGGCGATCCACCGGTCGGCCAGGAGGAATCGTCCCGAAGTATTCGTCTATCCATTGCTTCACCTGGACGGGATCGAAATCTCCGGCCACGCACAGCGACGCGTTGTTGGGCGCGTAGTACAGCTTGAAAAAATCAGCCACGTCCTCTTTCGAGGCGGCCGACAGGTCATCCATGCTTCCGATCACGGTCCAGCGGTAGGGATGCCCTTCGGGATACATCAATTCCAGAAGTATCTTGCGGCTTTTGGCGTAGGGCCGGTTCTCGCCCTGACGCTTCTCGTTCTTCACCACGTCGCGCTGGTTGTCGAGTTTCTCCTGGGTCATGGCCGGCACCAGGTAACCCATCCGGTCCGACTCCAGGAACAGTGCCATCTTCAACTGGTCGGACGGAACGTTCTCCCAGTAGTTCGTGCGGTCCTTGTTGGTCGATCCATTGACCTGGGCGCCGATTTTCTGCAGCGGCAGGAAGTAGTCGGTGTCGTGGTTTTCCGAACCCTGGAACATCATGTGCTCGAACAGGTGCGCGAAACCCGTGCGGCCCGGTTTCTCGTTCTTGCTGCCGACGTGGTACCACACGTTGACCGCCGCCATGGGAATGGTGTGGTCCTCGTGCAGGATGACCTGCAGGCCGTTGTCGAGAGTGTATTTCTCGAACTGGAGCCCGGGCAGGTCCTGGGCGGCGGCGGTGCATGCCAGCAGGATGAAGATCAGGACAAGGGACAGGGTTTTCGGGGCAGACATGGAAGGCCTCCTGAAGTACTCGCACCGGAGTCGGGTGGTAAATGGGGCGGGGTCGCTCATCATACGCTCCAACTTACCATACGGTTTCACCCTGGAGTCGAGAAAATGAGAAAATGCTGTAAATCCCTGGAGTCGCTTTTTTTGTGAATGGTTTTCTGCTATGATCCCGGCCTGTCAAATCGGTGACCCGCGGAGGAAATTCAATGGTGCGATACGCTTTGCTCAGAACGGTGCTCGATCCCATGCTGGCCGTGTCCGGTCCCGGAGGATTGGCCCGGCTGGAGTTCCTGCCCAAGGCCTGGGAATACCACATCCGGGCCCACGCCATCGCCCGTGAAATCTACCCCGAAGAAACCAGGATCAAGGAAGTCCCCCGCCACTTCCAGGAACTTCACGGACAACTGGCCGACTACTTCATCGGTCGCCGCAGCGGTTTCACCATCGATCTGCACCTGGTGGGGTCCGACTTCCAGGTCAAGGTCTGGACCCAGCTGTTGAAGATCCCCTACGGAAAAGTGCGCACCTACGGTCAGATCGCGCGGTCGATGCGCAAACCCACCGCCTTTCGCGCGGTGGGCCAGGCGACGGGCCACAACCCCCTGCCCATTCTGGTGCCCTGCCACCGGGTGGTCGGCAAGGGGGGCTCGCTGGTCGGCTTTGCAGGCGGCATCACCACCAAGGCCCGGCTGCTGCGGCTCGAAGGCCACACTCTGGACGCGGCTCGCATCGAGGAGCCGCGCCTTTTCTGATGACCCTTCTCGACTGGACCATCGTCTTCGTCATGTACGCGCTCATCGTGGGATCGGTGATCCTGACCAAGCGCTACATGCGCGGGGTGACCGACTACCTCGCCGCCGGCCGCTCCGCCGGGCGCTACCTGCTGACCATTTCGGCGGGCATCGCGGGACTGGGCGCCATCACGGTGGTGGCCAACCTGGAGATGGGGTACCAGGCGGGATTCGCCCTCAGCTGGTGGGGCCTGAGCATGGCCCTGATCCAGATGATCGTGACCATAAGCGGCTGGGTGAACTACCGCTTCCGCCGCACCCGAGCCCTGACCCTGGCCGAGTTTTTCGAGCACCGTTACAGCCGCCGTTTCCGCATCTTCGCCGGCACGGTGGCTTTCGGCGCGGGTTTGATCAATTTCGGCATCTTTCCCGCCGTGGGAGCCCACTTCTTCATCCACTACCTGGGCCTGCCCGAAACCTGGCAACTGGGCGGCCTGACGCTGCCCCTGTTCCCTACCTTGATGGCGATCCTGCTGACCACCGCGGTCTATTTCGTTTTTGTCGGCGGCCAGGTTTCGGTGATGATCACCGACTTCATCCAGGGCGCCTTCGCCAATCTCGTGTTCCTGGTCCTGGCCATCTACCTGCTGCTGCTGGTGGGCTGGGGCAATGTGGGCGAGGTGCTTTCGCAGACGGCCGCGGGGCACTCGAAAATCAACCCCTTCGACACCGGCTACGTGGCCGACTTCAACTTCAGCTATTTTTTGATCGGTGTGGTCGGCCTGCTCTACGGGGCCATGTCCTGGCAGGGCACCCAGGCCTACAACAGCTCGGCCCGCACCGCCCACGAGGGAAAGATGGGCGGCGTGCTCGGCTTGTGGCGGGGCCGCTCCCAGGACGTGTTCATGACCCTGGTGCCGATCCTGGTCTTCACCGTGATGCACCATCCGGACTGGGCGCATTTCGCGGGGAAGGTCACCACGAATCTGGATGCCATCACGAACGAGGCCGTGCGCAACCAGATGCGCGCTCCCCTGGTGCTGGCCGCCCTGTTGCCCGCAGGTTTGATGGGCGCCTTCGCCGCCCTGATGGTCGGCGCCTTCATCAGCACACACAACACCTACCTGCATTCGTGGAGCAGCATCTTCATCCAGGACGTGGTGATGCCCTTCCGCAGCACACCCTTGTCCCCCCGTACCCACCTGCGGTTGTTGCGCGGCGGAGTGGTGGCCGTGGCGGTTTTCATCTTCATCTTCAGCCTGTTCTACAAGCAGAGCCAGGCCATCCTGCTGTTTTTTGCCCTGACCGGCGCCATATTCGCCGGCTGGTCCGGTGCGGTGATCATCGGAGGGCTCTACACCCGGTGGGGAACCACTGCGGGGGCCTGGTCCGCCGGCATCGCCGGGGTGACCCTGACGTTGACAGGATTTGTCCTGGAACAGTCGCAGCGCTCATGGAACGAGGCCGGGGTGGCCTTCTGGGGCCTGCTCGACTTCCTGGGACCCGACAACGCCGCCAGGGGCGCCGTCTGGGTCAGCGAGTATCTTCCAAACGGCCAGCAGCTGTGGGGTTGGGCCATGTGGTCGTGCTCGGGGATCTACATCGTCGTTTCGCTGGTCCAGAAAGCCATGGGCCACTCGCCTTTCGACCTGGACCGCCTGCTGCACCGCGGAAAGTATGAACTGGCGGGCGAAATCGAATTGGGCACCGGTACCGTAAGCCGTGGATGGCGCGCGCTCGGCATCACCGCCGAGTTCGACAGGCGTGACAAGATCCTCTATCTGTTGACCTGGGGCTGGAACGTGATCTGGGTGCTGATTTTCACGGCCGCGACCATCTTTTTCCTCACCCGCGAAATCCGTGGCGGCGACTGGTCTCGCTATGATTCCTGGTGGCTCGGATTCTGGCACACAAAGATCTGGATCGAGCTTTCGGTGGCGGTGGTGGTGATCGTGTGGTTCACGATCGGCGGCGTACGCGACATCAGGGCCCTGCTGCGGAGCCTGTCGGAAAACGAACCGGATGATGCGGATGACGGTTTTGTCTCCCGCACCACCCCTGATTGACCCTCAGATTCTCCACAGACTATTGGTATCCACCGGACGGCCCATCAACTTGTCGGCGACGGCGTATGTCTCTTCCATTTCCGAAGTGATCAATTGGATCCAGTTCATGTTTCTATCTCCCTGAATTTTGGTGGAATCGGGGTTACGACGGGCACCCTGACACAACCAGGGACGAAAACAAGGCGATAATCAAGGATTTATTCACCGGAACTTCTTTACCGAATCGGTCTTTGGCTCGCCGCTCGCCCTCCAGGGTCACTTGACTCCAAACCCGCAAAAGTGTAATTTTTGGGGGTTGCACGCTATTTCTGGCCAGGTACAACCGGATGGAGTCTTCGATGTCACCTATTAGGGGTCCCTTGAGCACGATTTTCGCTGTCACGGTGATGCTGATCCTGCTTGTTTCAATTTTCGGTTGCGGCAACGACGACGACCTGTCCACGCCGGAAGTGGGCTTCGGCACCATCGAGATCAACATGCCGACCGAGACGGTCGGGGCCACCTGGCATCTCTACGGACCGGGCGATTCCTTCCAGCACGGCGGCACGGATGTCGTTCTTCACGACATGCCGTCCGGCCAGTACACGATCATCTGGACCGCGGTCAAGGAATGGACCCACCCCATGCCCGCCAAGCGCACTCTCGCAGCCAACGCAACCTTGATCCTTCACGGGGAATACCTGGACAAGGCCCCCGGCTCCAATTTCGTTCTCATCGATGGTGCGGACTTCATCATGGGAAGCGAGGACGGGGCCCGGAGATTCCGGGTATTCAGGGACACCACTATTACTGATCCTGACCGGGGCGACATCGACACCACTGTCATTGACACCTTCTTCATCCCCGCGGAAATCAGCCGGGACAGGGACGAGGCGCGGCGCCGTGTTCAGATTACCTATGCCCACTACATCGGCAAGACCGAGATCACCAATCAGGAATTCGTCGAACTCGGCAACTGGGCCATCGAAAACGGCCACGCCACGACCACCGCATCCTCCATGCTCGATGCTCTCGACGGATCCACCGCCGAGTTGATCAACTTCGACTTCGCCGAAACCCCAATCGACGTCCAGGAAGGTGTCCTTCGTCTGAAGAAACCCGAGGATGCAAGCCGGCCCCTGATCGAGGTGACCTGGTTCGGGGCAGCCTCCTATTGCGATTGGCTCAGCCTGCAGGAGAGTCCGACACGCGCCTATGACCACAGCGATTGGACCATCGTAGGTCCCGGCTACCGGCTGCCTACCGAAGCGGAATGGGAAAACGCCTGCCGTGCGGGCACGGGAACCGCCTTCTCGAGTGGAGAAATCGAGACCGGTGGTTGTAATGAGCCCGTTCTGGACGGCGCAGGCTGGTTCTGTGGCAATGCCGGCGGATCTTCCCATGACATCGGCACCAAGGCGGCAAATCCATGGGGCCTGTTCGACATGCACGGAAACGTGTGGGAATGGTGTAACGACTTCTATGCCCGGTATGAGGTTCCCGATATCCCTCTGGATCCCGAAAGTGAAGATCCGGAAAATCCCGTTCCCCTCATGTTTTATGAAGACGAGGACCTGATACCCGATGAGGACCCGTTCGGACCACCGGAAGGTGAACTCCGGGTCATTCGCAGCGGTCGGTGGCTACTGGCTTCCTCCATGTGCCGTTCCGCCGGTCGCATGATGGGAACTCCCCAATACCGAGGTTTCCATATCGGTTTCCGGGTCGCCTACCCGGAGATTGCGACTCCGTAGCCCTGGAAATTGAAACCCGTTCGAATCAGTCCTTCAACCTGTCGGGGAATTCCTTGCGGAACTTGGCCAGCTTGGGATTGATCACCACCTGACAGTAACCCTGGTTCTTGTTGTTCTTGTAGTAGTCCTGGTGGCCTGCCTCCGCGATGAAAAACTTGTCGAAGGACGCAACCTCCGTCACCACCGGATTCGGCCAGATTTTTTCCTCGGTCAGTATCGCGATCGCTTTTTCGGCGACCGCTTTCTGGCTGTCGTCGTGGTAATAGACGGCCGACCGGTACTGTGTGCCCACGTCGGCGCCCTGCCGGTTCAAGGTCGTGGGATCGTGCACGGAAAAAAACACCGTCAGGATGTCCGCGTAGGAAATGACGGCAGGATCGAAGGTGATCTGGACCACTTCGGCATGGCCCGTCTGTCCGGAACAGACTTCCTCGTAGCTGGCATCGAACCTGCCCCCGGCAAAACCGGATTCGACCTTGTCAACTCCCTGCAACTCCTCGAAGACGGCTTCCAGGCACCAGAAACATCCTCCGGCCAGTGTGGCGACTTCCTTGTTATTTCCAGCAGTCACGGCGTCTATCCTTCCGCAAATCCCCGCCAGTAGAATCATGGCGAAGATGGTTGGTTTGATTCTATTCATGTCGCAACCTCCTTGCGGTGCGGCTGAACCTCGACTAATCTCAAGATTGTCGGGGTGATCATGGTCATTTGGCTTCAAATCGTTGTCGGTCTGATGATGGCTTCAATGGCTGATAATTCCATTGGTTCCGGCGGCGAGGACTGGTCCGGTCCTCACCAGGCCATGATGCGCGCCATCCACACCGACGTGGCCCGCAACAGGCAGGTCCTGGGGCGTGATCATCTCTCCGAACCGGTGGCCCTGGCCCTGGCCAAGGTCCCACGCCATGAATTCGTGCCGAAGGAGCTGCGGGGTAACGCCTACGCGAATCACCCGCTGCCCATCGGCCACGGCCAGACCATCAGCCAGCCCACCATCGTCGCGATGATGACCGATCTGCTCGCTCTCGACCCCGAAGACCGCGTTCTCGAAGTGGGAACCGGCTCGGGCTACCAGGCTGCCGTCCTCAGCGAAGTTGTCGACCGCGGCCAGGTTTTCACGATCGAGATCGTATCCGAGCTGGCGCGGACCGCCAGCAAGAGGCTGGCAAGACTGGGTTACCAGAATGTAGTAGTGCACACCGGAGACGGCTACCTGGGCCTGCCCGACGACGCTCCTTTCGACGGGATCATGGTCACCGCGGCGGCGGACAAAATCCCCGCGCCCCTGCTGGCGCAGCTCAAACCCGGCGGACATCTGGTGATGCCCGTCGGAGGCCAGGGCGAAACCCAGTGGTTGACCCTGGTCAGCAAGGATCAAGAGGGAGAGATCGACCGGCGGGTCGTATTGCCGGTCCGGTTCGTGCCCCTTACAGGAGATCATACGAAGTAAGGGCCTGAAGTGTGACCTGGCAGGCACAATTATTGGTGATCCTGGTTGTGGATCATTCCCCTATTTGTTACTTATTGCCCATCCCAAGACCGCCGGAGAGCTATTCGGCCCCTTTTTCCGCCCCCAACCCTTTCGGGACGGTCCCATGCAGCACGATCTCAATCACGACCGGATCGCCGTTGTCGATTTTGGCGGCCAGTACGCCCACCTCATCGCCACCAAGGTGCGCCGCAGCAAGGTGCTGGCCGAGATCCGCCAACCCGAGGACAGCACCGATATCTTCCGCCAGTACAAGGGGATCATCCTGTCAGGGAGCCCGGCCCTGTCGTCTTTTGGCGAGGACTCGGCCTACAACAAGGAAATCTACGACCTGGACATCCCCATCCTGGGTTTCTGTTTCGGCCACCAGGAAATCGCCAAGCACTACGGCGGCGCAGTGGTCAACGGCAAGCAGGAATGGGGTCACGCCGATCTGCATATCAACCACGACCATCCCCTGTTCGCCGGTCTGGGCAAGGTGGAACAGGTCTGGATGAGCCATTTCGATTCGGTCACGGCCGTGGGGCCCGATTTCGAGGAGCTGGGCCACACCATCCTGGGCGCCGGCAGTCCTCCCCACCGCTTTGCCGCCATCGGCAGCGACAAGCTGCGCCGCTACGGTTTCCAGTTTCATCCCGAGGTGGACGACACCCTGCACGGGAACGAGATGATCGCCAACTTCGTGCGGAACATCTGCGGCTGCCTGCCCACCTGGACCATGGACAGCTACGTGACCGAGCAGATCGCCAGGATCCGCGACCAGGTCGGCGACCGTTCCGTGTTCCTGCTGGCCAGCGGCGGGGTGGATTCCACCGTGGCAGCGCGCCTGTTCAGCGAGGCCCTGGGCCCGGACCGCCTGAACCTGCTGCACGTGGACAACGGTTTGATGCGCAAGGATGAATCGGCGGGCGTGATCGAGATGTTCAGGGACATGGGTCTCGACCGGAACTTCCACTTCATCGACGCCACGGACACCTTTCTGGAGGCCCTCGCAGGCAAGATCGAACCCGAGGACAAACGCCGTGCCATCGGCGACACCTTCATCACCGTCTTCGAGAGCGAAGCCAAGAGGCTGGGTATCGAGGACCACCTGCTCGGGCAGGGCACCATCTATCCCGACACCATCGAGACCGGCGGCACCAAACGCGCAGATACCATCAAGACCCACCACAACAGGGTTCCGATCATCGAGGAGATGATCGCCGCCGGCAAGGTGGTCGAACCGCTGGCCGACCTGTACAAGGTCGAGGTCCGCGAGCTGGGCGAGATGCTGGGCATTGCTCACGACATGATCTGGCGGCACCCCTTCCCCGGGCCGGGCCTGGGCGTGCGGCTGCTCTGTTCCGATGGCAGGATCGAAGACGCCGACGCCCTGGAAACCATCGCCCCTGCGGTGATGGGCGCCCTGGCGAAATACGGCCTGACCGGCGCCCCGGTGCCGATCAAGTCCGTCGGTGTGAAGGCCGATCTGCGCTCCTACGAACATCCCGTCCTGATTCACGGGGATGCCGACTGGGACATCCTGGCCGAGGCTTCGGGCACCATTTTCAAGACCGTCGACGGCATCAACCGCACCCTGTGGAACCTGACAGATACCATGCCCGGCAGTTTCAAACCCCTGGCCGCCACCATGACCCGGGACCGCCTGGATCTGCTGAGGGAATGCGATCATCTGATGATGGAGGGCTTGCGGAACCACGGTCTTTACGGAGAGATCTGGCAGTGCCCGACGGTGCTGGTGCCCGTGGAGATCGACGGCACCGGCCAGGAACTCTGCATTCTGCGGCCCATCCACAGCGAACGGGCCATGACCGCCACGGCCGCGCGGTTGCCGCATGATCTTCTGGAGGAATTGCGAGCGGCGATCACCGCTTTGCCGGGCATCAGCGGGCTGGCCTATGACCTGACCAGCAAGCCGCCCGGAACCATCGAGTGGGAATAGGGCTGGGGCGAAAAACCCAGGGACAGATTGACGACGACGACCGAAAAGGAAAAAGCCCCGGGCAGAGCCCGGGGCATTTTGTCGTCAGACGGCAGATCAGACCTCGGATCAGTCCGAATCGACCGGCTTGTCCGTACGGATCAATTCGACCCGCCGATTCATGGCGCGGCCTTCTACCGTGGCGTTGCTGCCGATCGGCAGGTCCTCTCCGTAACCGACAGCCGTCATCCGGGCCGGGTCGATTCCCTTCCCGATGAGATATTCCCGCACGGCATCGGCCCGCAGCATGGAGACGGCCCGATTCAGGTCGGCCGAACCGGTGCTGTCGGTGTGACCCTGGATCTCGATGGTCGCCGCAGGCCAGGCGTGCAGCGAAGCAGCCACGTTGTCCAGGGCGGCCTGGGAATCGTACGTGAGCTCGGCCTTGCCCACTGTGAAGGTGACACCGGTCAGGACCATGGCCGGCTTGATTTCCGCGATGACAGGACAACCGTTGGCATCGACCTCGACCCCGGTCGGGGTATCGGGGCACTGGTCGTCCGCATCCAGAACGCCGTCGCCGTCATTGTCGGGATCCGGACAGCCGTCTTCATCCTCGAAGCCGTCAATGTCTTCCGCTTCATCGGGACACTGGTCGTCAACGTCAAGCACGCCGTCGGCGTCATTGTCCGGGTCGGGACAGCCATCTTCGTCCTTGAACCCGTCCATGTCTTCGGCGTCATCCGGACAGTTGTCATTGATGTCGAGGATGCCGTCGCCGTCGTTGTCGGGATCCGGACATCCGTCCTCGTCCATGTATCCGTCAAAGTCTTCGGCCTCGTCGGGACAGCGGTCGTACTTGTTTTCAATGCCGTCGCCGTCCTTGTCCTTGTTGCCCCCGAAGTAGTAGGTGATGCCCAGGAAGGCGTCGAACATGGCCTGGTTCGCATCGACCTCGCCCGGTCCGTACAGGGTGCCCGATCCGATGTTGTCGGTGGTGTTGTCGATGATGAAGGTGTAGCGCGCGGAAATGTCCATGGCCACCGATTCGCTGAAGAAGTACTCCAGACCCAGACCCAGGGTGGTCGTCATGTTCATTTTTTCCAGCTTGGCGGGATCCCAGGAATTGGTGTACCCGTCGAGCACGGGACCGCTGGGAAACAGACCTATGCCGCCGGTGGTGCCGGTTTCGTCGCGCACCTTCCAATCCATGAAGCCCACGTGCATCGACCCGAAGGGCTGAAAACTGCTGTCCGGCGAAAAATAGTACCGGGCGCCCAACATGCCCTGCCACATGGTCGTGTAATAGGCATAGAGGGCATCAAAACTGAACCCGGCATCCTCACCTTGCAGCGCGCCGGGACGCACCGTCCCGTATTTCAATTGCGCATCGAGCGACCAGTGGCTGGTAAGCCCGTAGCGAAAGTGAAGGCCGCCCATCTGGTCCACGTTGGAATAATCGTGGTTTCCCCCCAGAAGCTTGTGGAATCCATAATCCATTCCCAGGCCAAAACGACCGGCATTGTCATCGGCCTGAACGGAAGCGCCGGCAACACAGACCAGCGCCAGGTCAAAAAGAATGATTCGCTTCATGACTTTCTCCATTGGTTTTGATTCCGGATTTTCCTGTACTGGCGGAATATTCCGGCAATATTCGGAAAGTATCCAGACAAACTTGAATATTTTCTCAGGAAACT
>DAOWLV010000004.1 GCA_030643455.1 Candidatus Krumholzibacteriia bacterium
CCCGTGGACGCTGCGCGTGACCAGATAGTCGTTATCCGAAGTGTTCAGGTAACCCTGGCTCACGAAACCGTGGAGGAAAACCTTGTCGTCCAGGCCGGCGGCCTGCGTTGGAGGGGCCACCGCACCCAGCAGGAGCATGACCCATGCCGCAATCAGAACCCCGGGACTGATCCAACGGTCACATTTCACGACTTCCTCCGCCGGTAAGGTCAGATGAAGGTCCGCAGGATATCGTTCTGCAGACCGGACAGTTTGCCCTGGGCCCGGTCGATCTCCGTGATTTTTTCCTGGAGGGTCTTGACCAGGAACCGCCTTTCGAGGGCGTTGCGCAGCACGATCAGCAGGTTGGTGTTGTCCCAGGGTTTTTCGATGTACTGGAACAGGCCGATATCGTTGATGGCCTTGATGGCGCTTTCCTTGTCCGCGTAACCGGTCAGCAGGATCCGGGGCGCGTGGGGATGTTTTTCCCGGATCCGGCTCAGCAATTCGATCCCGTTCATGCCCGGCATCAGGAAATCCGACACGACCACATCGACAGGACCAGCCAGGGTATATTCGAGAGCGGCCTCCGGAGAGGTGAAGGTCTTCAGGTTGTAGTCCGTCTCCAGTTCGAGAAAGGATTGGAGACTGCTGAGGACCATCTCCTCGTCATCGACGAGCACCATGGTGGCGTCGCTTTCCTTGAACGGGATCGGTTCCTGTTGCACGTTGTCGTTCACGTCGGCTCCCATCAATCGATTCTGGTGATTCCCACCATCGTCAGGTCGTCGCGATACTCGGGCAATCCGAAAGACAGCGCCCGGTCGGCCAGGACCTCCAGCAGATCCTGCCCGGTCGTTCCCGCCAGGTCGGCCACGTCCTGGCGCAGGCGGCCCTCGCCGTAGAGTTCATCCCCCGAATCCTGGGCCTCGGTCAACCCGTCGCTGAACATGAGCAGGCTGCTGCCCCGGTCGGGTGACAGTACGGTTTCGTTACCGGGAGTATACATGGGCCCATCGACCAGGCCCAGCAGAAGACCGGGCGATTGTTGAAAATGCATCTGGCCATCTGCATCCACGAGCGCGGGATAGGGCAACCCCGCCCCCGCCATGCGGATCCGACCGGTCGCCGGTTCCAGGACGGCCGCCGCGGCAGCCACCGGGATCTCCCTGGGCAAACCCTGGAACAGGACCTCGTTCATCCTGGCCAGGATTTCACCCGGCCCGAAATCCCCACCGGCCAGGCCGGCGGTGGCGAACTTGAGCAGGGCGGTTCCCAGGGCGGCCTGGACCCCGTGTCCCGCGCTGTCCGCCACGATAATTCCCAGGTTGCCACCGTCCAGAGGAACAAATTCGTAGAAATCACCACCAACGGCCATGGCAGGTCGGTAGATCACCGCCAGGGCGAAGGGACCCGCAGCAGGCACTTCACTGGGCAGGAACTTGGCCTGGACGGTGCGCGCCCAGTCCATTTCCTTCTGCATTTCCTCTTCCCGGGCGTTCAGTTCATCCCGCTGATGCAGGGCCCGGTCAAGTTCGTGGATCTTTTCATGCAGCGCCGCCCGCACCCCCTTGTGGGCCAGGGCATTTTTCATCGCCAAAAGGAACTGCGCGTTGTCCAGGGGCTTTTCCAGGTACTGGAACAGACCCACCTCGTTGATGGCCCTGATGGCATTTTCCTTGTCCGCGTAACCGGTCAGCATCAGGCGCGGGATTTCCGGATCCTGCCGGCCGACTTCGGCCAGCAGTTCCAGGCCGTTCATGCCCGGCATCAGGAAGTCCGACACCACAACGTCCACCGGCCCGGCAGACAGTCGTTCCAGGGCCTCGGCCCCCGACACGCAGGTGATCACCTCGTAATCCGTTTCAAGTTCCAGAAAAGAGGCCATGACACGGGTGACCATGGGTTCATCGTCCACCAGCATGATGACGGGCTTGCGGCCGTGGATTTCCACCATCAGGACACCTTTCCCGCCAGCTGGCGCAACTTGCGCGTCACCGTCCGGATGATGCCCTTGGCGATGCGCACGTCATCTGACAACAGATCGTTGAATTCGCTGCGGTCGATCCGCAGCAGCTTGGTGTCCTCGGTGGCGGTGGCCGTCATGACCCGGGGCTCGTCGTCGAACAGGGCCCAGGTGCCGAAGGTGGCCGACCTGGTTGCGGTGGTGACCTCCCGATCCCCCTGATGCAACAACACGTGACCTTCGAGAACCAGGTACAGGGCATCGGGGCTGTCGTCTTCACGATAGACGGCGTCGCCGGCCAACACCGACATCTCCCTGGCGATGGCCGCCAGGGCGGCCAGCTGGTCGGTCGGCACCTCGGAAAACACTTCGATGTTCTGAAGCAGAAGCACTTTTTCGATGGGTGATAGCATGTCATCTCCCGTTCGGGCCAGGTGGTGGGCGGCGGCCGGATTATCCATGCGGCTTCCGGCGAAGATGGCGCAGGCGGCCAACCAGGGATCGCAGTCCCGGCTCAGGATATCCAGGGCTTCGGAGGTATTGCGGGCAGGTTCTCCGATATCCAGGTCGGCCATCAGACCCGTTTCAAGCCAAGCCTCGTAGGCTGGCTGTTCATCGATCAGGGACAACACCAGCCGACGGTGCGTTCCATGCAGCAGATTGTCCAGAAACTCCTGGGCGTTGGCCCGCGGCACCCGTCGGCCGCTCATCACCCCATGGTAGGCATTGAGAACATCCCGCAGGGGATATAATAGTCCCAACAAGCGAAAAACACTCTCGAGCCTCAGCGTCTGTGTTTCGGTCATCACACGACCCAGCAACCGGGCCGGCTCTCCCTTCTCAGGCAACAGGGCACCCAATCGTGAAAGCTGGAAAAACCGTCCGGCTTCGATGGCGATCTCCGCAGAGACGACCTCTTGGGCGAACTTCAGATCCGGATACCGGGACCGCAGCTTGCCCAGGGCCTTCAGCACCCCGAAACGCAGTTCGGGACGGCGGGTGGCCAGGTGATTCAGAAGGATGTCCACGCTTTCCTGGGCGGGAATCAATTCAAGGATCCTGGGAATTTCCTCGCGGGCCCGGGCGGTGTTGTCCTCGGACAGGAAAAAGGCCTCCAGCTTCCCGATGATGCCGGCATCTTCATTGGCCAGTTCCGCCAGGGCGCCTCGTGCATGGGTCCGAAGATGCGGATGGTCGAGCAGTTGCAGCAACCAGTCCAGGCGGTGGAAATCCCCACGTGACCCGACGCCGGCAATGGCTGCCTCGACCACGGCAGCATCCGGATCCTGGGCCAGGGCATCCCAGAGTTTATCGGAGCATCCAGCCGGGTTCCAGGACAGTCCGGCCAGCACTTCGCGCCCTTCGGAACCCGTGTCTTCAATATCATTCAGGATCGAATCAACCACTGGTTCGGTGACGAGATCCTGGTATTCGGAACCCTGATCCCGGTTCGCCAGAAAAGCCAGCGCCGCATTGCGGCCCGACGGCGAACCGACCAGCATTCCCGCCAGGAAATCCCGGGATTCCCCCTCCAACGACCCGAGGTTCACCACACAGGCGACGGCCCCCACCCTCACTCCAAGGTCGGGATCAGTCAGGAATTCCTCGGCCCGACCTGCATCGACGGGTTCGCCGTTCAGACAGAGAACGTCCAGCGCCCGGCGCCGCACCTCGTGTGCCGGATGATCCAGCAAAGGCCGGACCGCCTCCAGCAGCTGCGAGGACTGGACTCCCTGCAGCATGTCCAGCGCGTAGACAATCTCCCGCCGGTTGTCACTGCCCAGGGCGCCGACCAGGACCTTCACGGCCGACGCGTCATCGATGTGCACCGTCAACCCGGCCAGATCGATTTCCCGCCTGGCCAGGGCTATCCGGAAGGAGTTCACGTATTCCCGGCGCATCAGCAGGGCCAGGACAAACCAGCCAGCCAGCAGCACCAGGGTCACCATGGCGATCCGGCTAAGATCCCAATCCAGGACCAAGGTCAACAGGAGAAGCAGTCCGCCGGCCATACCACGGGCCCAGCGATCCACGAACATGTCGATGAAGACCTTCGTCCGTTTTTTCAGGGCCAACGGAATGGGCAGGAACAACAATTCGCGGCTGGTCTTGTCCACCGAATATTTCAGGGTGATGTCGCTGCCGCGCATGATCATCGCCGCAATCAGGCCGGGCATGATGATCATTCCCATGACACCTCCGGCCAGGACCACCGGCAGCACCAGGAGCACACCCCCCACTCCGAGCCAACGGATCAGCCGCGCCGCGAACAGGGCCTGCACCAGCAGCGACAGCAGACTCATCCGGCCGTAGAAACGGCCGAGGAAGGAAGTCAACTCCGCCTCGTCGCCGATGGACTGCCAGGTGACGGTCTTGAACTGGAAATCGATGAAGGAAGCGGTCATCACCGTCAGGGCGATGATGCCGACGGTCAGACTCAGGTGGCGGGACCGGGCTATCGATCGGATGATGCTCCGGAAATCCCCGCTCCTTTCCTCTTCACGGGTCGGGTCGGGGGCCACCTCCATACCGGCCGGCTTGCGGCCCCAGACCATCCGGCTGATGAACCCGACCATGGCCAGAACCCCACAACTGACCAGCAGCAGATCCTGGGTCGGCAAGCCGACCTCGAGGATCAGGAAACTCGTGAACTCTCCCCCCACGAAGGCGCCGGCGATGCCACCAAGGCCGAGCAGGGGAAAAATGCGCTTGGCCTGGCTGGCGTCGAAGATCCCGTTGGACAGCAGCCAGAACTGGCTGGTGGTCAGGCCACCGGCGACACCCACCCAGCTGTAGAAGAGATAAAATACCCAGTCCTGGCCCACATCGATCAACAGGCGCAACACGACCAGGCTGACCATCAGGGCCAGGATGGTCAGGGCGATGAGCCGGTCCAGACGCCGCCGCAGGCCGGCCCGCGCGTAGGCGGCTGTCACGGGCGCGGCCACCAAAGCCGTCAACATATAGGCCAGCGGAAGCTTTTCAGGGCTGATCTCGACCAGGAACAAGGAATCACGGGCAGGTTTGAGCAGGTAGTAGAAAAGCAGCAGCAGGAAATAATTGGCTGACATCAGGACCGCCAACCGTCGTTCGCCGGATCGCAGATCCGGCAGGAATCCCGCCAGCCAGTTCATCAGACCCCGGCTTTCGGTGTTCCCTTGGAGGCAGCCGGAAGGGTGACCACGAAAACCGCCCCGCCGGACTCATCATTACCGGCCTCGATCGTCCCGTCGTGCCGCTCGACGATCCGCCTGGAAATGAACAGGCCCAGACCCGTGCCCTCATCCTCGGACTTGGTGGTCCATCCAGGCGAGAAGAGATTTTCACGGCAACCGTCCGGAAGACCCGGTCCAGAGTCGCTCACCTTCACGACAACTTGCTCGTTTTCAACGAGGCTGGACACCGAGATCCGGCCCGGCCCCTCGATGGCCTGCTGGGCATTCAGAATCAGGTTGAGAAAAACCTGACCCAGAGGCCCGGGCCACCCGTTGACCGGAGGGACATCTCCCAGTCGCATATCCATCGTCACATCCTGTTTCAATTCGTGGGTCAAGAGAACCAACGTTCCCTCGATCAGGGCGTTGACGTCCACAGGAACCGGATCGTCATGATCGCCGCGTCCGACCAGGCGCAATTGCCGCACCAGTTGCCCGATCCTGACGAGAGCCTGATCCAGGATCGGTTCGTTGTCCCCGACGATTTCCAGGGCCTTCCTCGCCCGGGCCAGGTTTTCCTCCGCCCCGGCATCCATGGGGAAACGATCGGTTTCCTCCAGTGCCCCACCCATCTTGACCAGGGCCCGCCTGGCCAGGTCCATGCTACAGGACACCGCACCCAGGGGTGTGTTCAGTTCATGGGCGATTCCGGCCAGGAGGCGCCCCATGGCAGCCATCTTTTCCTGACTCTCGATGGAGTCGGCCAGCACCTGAAAATGACGCTCACGCCTGTGCAGCCGCACGGTCTGCACCACGAACAGGAGCAGAACCAGGACCAGGCTCGCTTCCAGAATGAAGTGGATCATCTCATTCATCACCCTTCGGGACCGGTGGGTTGGCTGCCGTTTTTTTCGATTCGAAAATGGAATGTATTTCACCGGCGGTCAGGTGCCTTACCCCCCCGACGGGAAGATCGCCCAGGCGGATGTCTCCGATCCTGGTTCGCCGGACGAATACCACCTTGTGGCGCAAGGTGTTCAGCATGCGGCGGACCTGCCGGATCTTGCCTTCCCGCACCACCATCGTGACAACGGTCCGGTTATTCAGGATTTCCACGACCTTGACCGACAGTGGCCGGAACAGGCCCAGTTTGGGCAGATGGACGCCCGCGGTCATGACCCCGATCTCCAGTTCGGTCAGCTCACCCTCCACCTGCACCCGGAATTCCTGATCCAGAACCTTGGAGCCGGCCACCAGATTGATCCAGGGGCGGTCATTGGAGATGAGCAGCAACCCCACGGTCCGGCTGTCCAGCCTGCCCGCCGTCTGAAGTCCGGGGACGTCGCGGGGAAAAAAATCCGAAACCAGCTTCCGCTCCGGGCCTTCGCTGGGAGTACAGACCACCCGGACGGGTTTATTGAAAGCGTAGTAACTATGTGTCAAACGAGCCAGAGGCTTGCCATCCAGATAGATCTGGCTGCCGGCTTCCAGCATCCTGTTCGGATCGAAGATGATTTCGTCACCGACGGAAATCCGGCCCTCGTCCACCATGGTGCTGGTCTGTTTCCTCGTGCCGTAGCCCGCCTTCATCAGGGCCCGGGCCAGGCCCATGGCCCGCGCGGGTTTCCACCGTTCCGGGGAAGAGACATGAGGCGCCGGGTTGTGCTGCTGCTTTTTGGCCATGGCCTTCCGGTTTCTGTTGTCCGAGCCGATCTGAATCTTCTAGTTGAGGTTCGCCCAAAAGAACATGATGGCGACGTAGGTCAGCAAAAGAGCCATTCCGCGTTTGCGGCCGATTTTTCCCCTGCCCAGGATGATCATGGTAAACACCATGGCTGTCAGGAACATCATGCAGATCATCTGGACCTGCAGGGCAGAAAGCGAAAGGGGTCCCAAAGACTGGCCGCCTTCAGCGTCGAGATTCCTGAACATGCCCACCGGCCCGGCCACCGCCAGGATATTGAAGAGGTTGGAGCCCACGATGTTCCCGAGGGCCAGATCATCCTCATCCCGCAGGGAGGCCATGATGGTCGTGGCCAGTTCGGGAAGGCTGGTGCCCACCGCCACCAGCGTCAATCCGATCAGGGTTTCGGACACCCCCATGCTCACCGCCAGGCTCAACGCCGAGGATACGATAAAATGACCACCGACGGCCAGTCCTCCCACACCGAGGCCCGTCATGCCCAGACCCCGTGTCAGTTCCCGCATCCGGTGGTCCCGGTCGACCTTTGGCAGCTCTGTCGGCACTTCGGTCAACACCACCCCGCGATCCCGGTTTTTCAGGGTCCACCACAGGAAGGCGATGAAAAGCGCAACCAGCAGGCTGGCGTCAAGCCGGTCGAGGCGGCCATCCCAGACCAGCGCGGCGAACAACAAGGTGGTCACCAGGAGGAAGGGAACTTCCTTGCGGGACAACCCCCGCTCCACGATCACCGGGCGCAACAGGGCGGCAATGGCCAGGATCAGGCCCAGGTTCGCCACGTTGGAGCCGATGACGTTGCCCAGGACCAGCCCCGTATTGCCATTGACGGCCCCGACGATGGAAACGAACAGTTCGGGGGCCGAAGTGCCGAAGGCCACCACCGTCAACCCCACCACCACCGTGGGCACACCCAGCACCGCGGCAACCCGGGACCCGCCGCCGACCAGCAGCCAGGCGCCGCCAACCAGCAGTACGATGCCCACGGCGAAGAGGAAAATCTGCCCGATCAGGCCAATCACACGATCTCCATATGGTAAGGGACAATGGCCACGGCCCGCACGGGGGAAGCTTCGGTTCCCTCCAGTTTCAAGGGCAGGACCAGCAAGGTGAAACCCTCCCGGGGCAGGGCCCCCAGATTGGCCAGGTTTTCGATGTTGATCATTCCGGCCGGGGCACAAATGTCATGGGCGGCCTGGCCGTCGAAAGGGTCCAGGCTCGGGGTGTCCAACCCGACCCCCTTGAGTCCGGCCCCTGCCAGCAACTCCGCCAATTCCACCGAAAGATACGACCACTCACTATAATACCGGTCGGTACCCCAATGTCTGTCCCAACCCGTGTCGAACAAAACGAAATCAATCGCTTTCAGATCGACCCCCTCGCACGATTCGGGCCCGATAGAGGCGGGCGACTCACCGTCTCCGGCCCGAATGACCACTCCCTTACCCACGAACCTGTCCACGGGCAGGATGTCCATGCCCGGCTGGCCGGCCAGGAAATGAAGAGGGGCGTCGATATGGGTGCCGACATGGCACCCGAATTCCAGGGAACTGGACATGTGATTACCGGGACCATGAAGACTGTGGCGATGGATATCCAGGGGCTGACGGTCATCTGGCCACTGGGGCATACCCGGGATGATCGTGTGGGTCAGATCTATCAATTTCAAGAGGTCGGCTCCGTGGGCGGCAAGGCGCTGGTTCGGGACGGAATTCGGATCTGATCCGGGCTACGCGGTCTACTCAGCCGGAATGATAGGATTCCACTTGAATGTTGCGGCGCAGTTCCCCGACCTCGAATTCCGAGGCGAAAATGATGCGCTCGGCCGCGTCGAGCAACCCGTCCACCATGTTTTCTTCATTGGAAACGGCGCTGACTGCCAAAAAACAACGCTGGATGAGATCAGCCGGACCCACCTGGGCCACCGCATAATCCTGGTTCTTCAGCTTCTGCACCAGGGCGCGCAGGGGTCCCCGCCGATCCTTGAGAGTTCTGGCCGCGGTCATCACCAGATCCGCCGTCAGGGTTCCCGAATATATCCGAACGTCATCCACGAGGCGCCTCCCGGCCGCATTCCCGCAAAGCTAAGGGAAAACAGACGAATTGTCATGAATGAATACTCGTGGACCACCTGACCTTGTCATGTCCCGGTGATTGTGTGTTTCCAGCACTGACCCGATCCTGTCCATTCCACCGCAAAGTCTTGTTTGGTACTGGTTGTGCCCCTGAAAATGGGACTGGCTGTCAAAATCGACAATCTGGCCCGATTCCTGCAAATAAATGCCTGTCATGGAGAAACTTCGGTTCCATTTAACCACGGATTCCGGCAGAACCGCGAAAGCTGTTCTGTTTGTTGCCGCATTGTGTCTTGCGGTTGCGGGCTGTCAGGAGAGGATCGATCCCTCCGGTGCGAGTCTGGGCAACGGGGTGCCCCTGACCCCCCACCCCCTCGTGGAACGGGACCTCGCCGCCATCGACAAGAGCGGCCTCATCCGATTGATCACCCACTACAACTCCAGCAGCTATTTCATCCACCGAGGCGGGCAGGCGGGGTTCGATTACGAACTTGTCTGGCGTTTCGCGCGCGAACGCGGCTTGACGGTGGAAGTCGTCATTCCGGAACCCGGCGAGGATTTCATCACCCTTTTGAATTCCGGTCGCGGCGATGTGGTCGGCGCGGGCGTGGTGCCCAACGCGGGTCTCGAACGATGGGTCACCTGGACCCGACCCACGAATTTTGTGTGCAAGGTGCTGGTAGTGCCGGGGGATTCCCGTCGGACGGCCGACTACCGGAGCCTTGCCGGGATGAAGATTACCCTGCCGGCGGATGATCCGTTCAGGGAAGAGTTCCAGATCCTGAAAAAGAAGTTGAACTTGCAGTTCTTCGTGACCGCGGGCAGGCCCGGGGACCAGGCTGAGGATCTGCTGGTCCTGGTCAGCCAGGGCAAGCTCGAGGCAACCGCGGTGAATGACAACATTGCCCGCAGCGCCCAGACCTACCTCCCGAACCTGAAGCTCGGTGTCCACCTGGGCGAACTCCGGCCCACGGGATGGCTGGTCCGGAACAACAGCCCCGAACTCAAAACCGCCCTCAACATGTTCCTCAAGACTCATCTCACGGTGAACCGTACCGGACGCACGCGGCGCAGCAAGATGTACGGCACCATCTATGACAGATATTTCGCCAATCCCCTGACCATCAAAAAATTCCAGGAACCCGCCCACCGGCCGGACAAGAGCGGGATCCTCTCGAACTATGATGACCTGATCCGCAACCGGGCCGAAGCGATGGGTTTTGACTGGCGCATGGTGACCGCCCTGATCTACCAGGAATCGGAATTCAATCCCCAGGCCCGCAGCAAGGCCGACGCCCGCGGGCTGATGCAGGTTTTGCCCCGGTACGCCGGCGCCCAGGCCGACAGCCTGTTTCTGCCCGAAGCCAACCTGACTGCGGGCTTGCGTATGATGAAAAGGACCTACAACACCTACGCCTACCTGGATTCCCTGGACAGGTGGCGCTTCACCCTCGCCGAATACCACGCGGGCCACGGCCACGTCACCGACGCCCGGCGTCTGGCCATCGAGATGGGCCGGGATCCCAACCGTTGGGAGGGGTCCCTGACCGTCACCCTGCCACGTCTCATGGATCGGAAATATTTCAGCAAGACCCGGCACGGTTTCTACGGGGGTGTCAAAACCGTCGAATACGTCGAGGAGATCATCAACCGGTACCGGATGTACACCCGGCTCGTGGCACGGGTCCCCGAAAACCGGATCGATCAGTTTCCCGTGGGGACGTCCGGCAGGACAAATCTCGACCTCACCGCCATTCCGGATCCGAATCGTCCGCCGGCTCCGAAATAGAAAAATCCGGGTCGGGAATCAGATGACCATCACGATCTCGGGCCGGTTTGTCAGGGCCGTGTAGATTGCGTCGCGCTCTGCTTCGTCCTGCACGGTCAGGTTCAGGCTCAGACTGATGTACTTTCCGCCCTTGCTGGAACGGGATATCCCCAGCTCGAACTCCCGGTCGCCCGAATTGGGGTTCAGGCAGGTGTCCATGCAATGTTTCACGGCCCCACGCAATGATTCTTCCTCCGCCCCGATGACCTTGTAACCCCAGAGGCAGGGGTAGGTCACGACGGGTTTCTGGTTATTCTCTTCTGCCATGTGATACTCCCGCGTTGCCACCGGATCTGATTATCGACAACCACCATTGTCGGATAATCCCCGCGGCTGGACAACACCGAATACAACCCCGGATGCCGGTTGGCCCCCACGGCGGGCTGTGGTAGATTCCACCGGTCCCTGACCAAAAGAAGATTGGAGCTGTGATCCCGTTGCGCCTCCCGGCAATCATGACCAGAACCGCCGCCCAGCTGCTGCTGCCCGCTGCCCTGCTATTGGTCTGGCCGGCCGGTGGCCTGGCTTCTTCGACCCGCATCAACAGCCTGGGAGGATCCGGCGGATTTTTCGAGGACGACAACAACGTTCTGCGCTGGTGCGGCAGCCTGGGCGATTACCCCGATCTGGCAGTCATCGAAACCGGCCACTTCGATCTGACCAACGGTTATGACGACGACTGGGGCAAGACCTTGTCCGGTCCCGGCGGGGGTGTCCACGCCCGTTTCGACGAGGCCGGCCGCTGGGGCACCGGCGGCCTTTATTTCCACGGCCGGGCCGACGACAGCGATCCTGGCAGTCTGCACCGCAGCTACCTGGGCGCCAGCGTGACGGCGCTGTATTCCAGGGAAATCGCGGGCATTTCGGGCGGCCTCATGTTCAGACACACCGCCGACACCGAATTCCGGTCCATCGACACCGGCTCGATCCCCATCGAAAACGGTTACGAGCGCTCACGGGACGACCTCGGCCTCGGCGTGCGGATGGACCTGTCGGACAATGCCTATCTGGATGTCGCCGCCGACGTCCGGCACATCTCGGACCGCGCCTACGGTCACGACCCCACCAATCTCGATTGGGACACCGGAACCATGGACTCCTGGAACAACTACGGTCTGCGTGCCCGGGCCTTCATCGGATTGAACGATCGCCTGGCCCTGTCGCCCCTGGGCGAATACATCAGCGAGGACTTCACCGGCACTTCCTTTGCCGGCGCGGGGTTGTTGAGGGAAACTTCGGACAACAAGGGGCGCATGTTTCGCTTCGGGGCGGGGCTGAACTTCTTCGTGAACGCGGACAACTTCCTGCTTTTTTCCGCCGAATATCTCGACGGCCAGGTAGACCACACCATTCGTGACCTGGCTGGAGACACCGATTATTTCTGGCGGGAAGACTATACCGTCCTGCTGATGCGGCTGGCCTTCGAAACCCGCCTGGCCCACTGGATCACCGTGCGGGCCTCATCCGGATACGAACACGTCAACAACCAGGGCGACCTGTCCCATAATCCGCCTCCGGGCGAACACATCCCTCTGGGCCTGGGAGTGGGCCTGCACGTGGGCAGCCTCGCGCTGGACCTGGCCCTTACCGACCGGGAGCCGAGGGGACTGTCCCGTTACAGCGCCGCGTTGCCGGCGGTCGAAAGTTCGACCTGGCTTTCGATCACCCTGAGCTTCGGGTTTTGATGATCAATTCCGGAAGTTGTGGTATTTTACTGACCATGAATGATCATCCAACTCCTCAAAGGATTTTGCCATGACCACCAAATCCCCGTTTACCGCGGAAATGATGACCAGCACCGAGACCAGCTCCCAGATATGGCGTCTGTCCGGAAAAATGGTGGGAGAGACATGCTGTTACGATTTCCTGGAAACTGTTCGGGACAACATCAGCAAGGGTCAGAATCATCCGATCCTGGATCTGAGTGCCGTAAGCCTGGCCAACAGTACGGGCCTCGGAGTGCTGGCCTCCATCTTCACCGCCTCCAAGGACGCCGGCGGTGCCATGCTCCTGGTCGGAGTCAACGACCGGATCCAATCGGTTCTCAAGGTGATCAATCTCTGGTTCGTGATATCGGCATTCGACTCCCTGGACGAGGCATTGGCGCACCTTGCCCAGGACTGACACTTCCATGTTTCCCACCCGTTCCTCCTCGCCCCGGTAAACGAATGACACGCCCTGTTCGTCCTCTTTCATGTAGCGAGGAGGACTGCAATGAGTGAAGAACACATCAAAAAAGATGATCTCGAACTGGCGCGGGCCGCCACCGGTGGCGATGAAAAGGCCTGGCGCCGCATCTACGACGACACCAACCGGCAACTCTACAATTTCCTTTGTTACCAGACCGGCGACCGGGACGCGGCCAGCGACCTCATGCAGGAGACCTATGTCACGGCCCTGCGCCGTCTGGACACCTACCGCGGTCAGGGCACCCTGCTCAGCTGGCTGCGGGCGGTGGGACTGAGGAAAACCCTGGATTGGCGGCGCCGCGTATCACTGCGAATACGAAAGCTGGCGGCCTTCGCCCTCGAAAGTACCTCCCTTGCTTCAACCGGCGCGGAGGAGACGTTCCCCGGCCTGGGTGATGGATTTCAGGCGGCGTTGGATCGCCTGTCCCCCAGGCAACGGGCCGCGCTTCTCCTCCGCGAACTCGAGGACCAGCCGTTTGCGGAAATCGCCTCAGCCCTGGGCTGCGGCGAACCGACGGCCAGAGTCCATTACCACCGGGCGTGTCGAAACATGAGAAAGTTGCTGGAAGACGGCGACGATCTCGTTTTCAGCGGCAACGCGGGAGGAGCGACATCATGAAACGCTTTCTGAAACACAACCGATACGAACTCAGTGATCGGGAACGGGAAAACATCTGGTACACGATCCGGAGGGAACTGAATCCGGACGCCCGGACCTCTTGGTTTTCCATGCGCGCCTGGCGGCCGGCCCTGGCCGGAATCGCCACCGTGGCCGCCCTCGCGGTGCTGGGTGTGTGGTGGATCGACTCGGACCAACCGAGCCAGCTCCAGACCCCATCCGACGGGTTGCTCGCCGAAGCTCCCGAAACCAGGATGCTTGAAGACAGGCCGTTCGAGACCAAGGCTCAGGGGACCGAGGCTGTCGAAGAACTGGAAATGGTCCCGGACGAAACCGTGGTGGCCAAGGCCCCCCGGGGGGCCCTCCAACCTGCCCCGGTGGCCGACATGGCGACTGAAAAATCCGTCGCCCGGGCCAAAGCCCCGGCAGGGATTTCATTCTCCGGCCGGATCGTGGATCAGGAAACCGGCGAGGGCCTGGCCTACGCCAGCGTGTTGATCCGCGGCACCTCCCGAGGTGTGGTGGCCGATTCCAGCGGTGTGTTCCACCTGGAAAACCTGCCACCGGGTCAGGATCTCACCCTGGTCATCATGATGCTGGGTTACGCTCCGTTCGAACAGCTGGTGCAAATCCCCGACGAGGGCCCGTTCGAGTACGCCTTCAACCTGGAACCGGTGATTGTCGAGACCCTCCAGGCCTTCGACGTGGCCGGAGCCTCTTACATGGTCGAAGTCAAGGGCGCGGTCAATGAACACACGGAGAGTTCCGAAACTTTCGAGAAGTTCTCCACCGACTCGGTCGACGATGCCCTTTCCAAGCAGGCGGGTGTGGTCATGCGCGCGGGAGAGTTGTACGTGCGCGGCGGCCGTTCGGGGGAAGTTTCCATGCAGATCGACGGGGTCGCCGTCAGCCCCTCACCCTCTGCCGAAGAAGCTCGCCGACTGGCCAAGAGGAACCTTGATGGTCTGGAATTCGGCGGCTCGGTGACCGGCGGAACCAAACCGCCCAACGGCCAGCAGGTCGAGCTGATGTACTTCGAACACACCGGCGTCAACCCGTTCGTGGCCACCGAAGACGACTCCCTGTCCACCTTCGCCGTTGACGTGGACAACGCCTCGTGGAGTCTGGTCCGCAACTACCTGAGCCGCGGCATGCTGCCGCCCAAGGACGCGATCCGGGTGGAGGAATTCGTCAACACCTTTGATCCCGGCTGGGCACGGCACACCGACGACGTGTTCCGCATCCACAGCGACGGCGCCGTCTCCCGCTTCGGCGAAGGTTACCACCTGCTGCGGATCGGCGTGGTCGGCAAGACCGTGGAAGACGAGGACCGCAAGGCAGCCAACCTGATCTTCGTCATCGATATTTCGGGCAGCATGAACCGCCAGAACCGTCTGGGCGCCGTCAAGAAATCCCTGCACATCCTGCTGGATGAGCTGGGTGAAGGCGACCGGGTCGGCCTGGTGGTCTACGGCTCGCAAGGCGAGATCAGGCTCGAACCCACGGACATCAGCCGCCGGGAAGTGATCGTCCAGGCCATTGACGGCCTGGTCACTGGCGGCAGCACCAACGTTCACCAGGGTCTCGAACTGGCCTACGGCCTGGCCCGGAAATACTATGAACCCGCCAAGGTCAACCGCCTGATCCTGTGTTCGGACGGCGTGGCCAACAACGGCGGCAGCACCGAGGCGGAAGAGATCCTCTCCCTGGTGCGCAAGGCTTCCGACGAGGGCATCACCATCTCGACCATCGGGTTCGGCATGGGCAACTACAACGATGTCCTCATGGAGAAACTCGCCAACAAGGGCGACGGCAACTACTACTACGTGGACGGTCAGGAAGAGGCCGAACGGATTTTCAAGGAGAACCTTACCGGGCTGTTGCAGACCATCGCCCGCGAGGTGAAGATCCAGGTCGAATTCGACACCCGCGTGGTCAAACGCTGGCGCCTGCTGGGTTACGAGAACCGTGACGTGGCCGATCGCGACTTCCGCAATGATGCCGTCGACGCCGGCGAGGTCGGCTCCGGTCACCAGGTGACGGCTCTTTACGAGCTGAAACTGGCCCACCCTCCCGGGGGAGCCGAAGAGGAAGGACCCGCCATTCGGGTCGGCACCGTCCGGGTGCGTTACGAAGCGCCGGCGCACGACACCGCCCGGGCCGGACAGGTCCGGGAAATCGAACAGACCCTCCTGCGCAACCAGTTGGCCGGCGACTTCGCCTCCGGAACGGTCTGGATGCGGGTGCAGACGGTGGCCGCCGAATTCGCGGAGATCCTGCGCGGCAGCTACTGGGCCAAGGAGAGCCGGTTGGCCGATCTCGTACCGGTGGCCGACGGTCTGGCAGCGGAGATGCCGGGTGACCCCCTGGTCCGCGACCTGGCGAACATGATCCGCAAGGCCGCCGACCTGCAGGCCGACGACCTGGACGAACCGGGGGGCGAGTCTCCCGATCCGTACGAGAAGGACAAATAGCCGACGGTTGCCAATCGGGGCCGGCCCGGGGATAATGCGTCGAACCAACGCATGACCCGGACGGCCCCGCCCCTCACCGCGACCGGAGATTTCTTGCCCGTCACCATTTTCCAGTCCCCCATCGAATTCGCCGTCGCCTGCGCGATCCTGGTTGTCGCCCAGCTCGTCTACGTCCTGTTCGGTTTCGGGGCGGGGTTGATCGCCGTCGGCAGCCTGGCCCTGATCTTTCCCGAGATCAAGGATGTGGTGGTTCTCCTGCTGCTGGTCAATCTGCCGGCGGAGATCCTGGTGGTGATCCAATCCCGGAAGGAGATTCGCTGGCGGCCCATCGCGGGGCTGGGCACGGGCATCGCCGTCGGAATTCCCCTCGGGGCCTGGATCCTGCGGGGCGGTGATCCCCAAATGGTCCTGACGATCCTGGGCGGGTTCCTGGTGCTGGTGGGATTCGTTTTCGTGCGATTGCCTGCCGGTGGCCGGTTCCATCCTCCAGCCTGGGCCGCCCCTCCGACGGGTTTTCTGTCCGGCCTGCTGACCGGCCTGTTCGGCACCGGCGGACCGCCCCTGATCATCTGGTACCACCTGAGCGCCGGCAACAAGGCTGCCTTCCGGGGCAACCTGATGACCATCTTCCTGTTGATGACCTTCGTCAGGGTACCCAGCTACACCGTGGGCGGGCTGATCACCGCCCCTCGTCTCTGGTCCACCCTGGCAGTGCTGCCCGCGGCCCTGTTCGGGGCCTGGCTGGGACATCGTCTTCACATCAAGATATCCGAAAAGACATTCCGGCTGATGGTCAGCATCCTGTTGGCGGTCCTGGGCGCGATGCTTTTGATCAAGGGCTGACCAGATTCGTCAGAAGGTGAATCCCGCCCCTAGCTGGATTGTGGTGAGCTTCGCCCCTTCCTCGGGGACGTGGACGCCCTCCGGGGGTGTCTCGGCCTTGGCGGCCAGGGGCTGGGTGTTGTCATGCAGGAGCTGGCCGATGAAGCCCTGGGTGTAGCGGAAATCGACGGTGACCGGCCCCACACCCAGGGACACTCCCACATGCCCCACGATGTCGGTGTTCCTGTAGCCCCATTCGATGTTGGCCTGGCCTGGAAAATCCGACCACTCCTCGGATACCTTCAGGACAATCGAGGTCCCCACATAGATCCGCGGCACAAACCCGAGGTCGGGTACCCGTGCGCCAAGGAAAAACGAAGGCTGCACGCAATGCAGGGTGACTTTGGCATCGGTGATCGGGAAAATACCCTCCACGGGATCGGAAAAGAAGGTCGGTTGGCTGCCCACCTTCTGCACGTATTCCAGGGCGTAGGAGACATCGAAGACGCGGCTGGCCAGGGGGATTTCGTTGCCGACGCCCACAAAGAAACCGTCACCCTTGTCCTGCAGTCCCACATCGGACCGGGTCCATCCTCCGTAGATCTGCACGGCAGGCACCGTCGAAGCGCCCATCAATACGACAACGGTCAAAATACTCGCGACCATGAGGGGGAATCGGAACTTGGTCATGGCGAAGGTCGTCCTTTCGCGAGGAGGTGCCTGGATCAGGCGGGATCGCGTCTGAGGATCAGCAGGGTCACGTCGTCACCGATAGGGGCGTCTTTGCGGAAGGCCTTCAGCTCGTCCTGCAGCTTTTCGAACAGCCCCGTCAGATCGTTTCCTCGTTCGGCGACCAGCAGTTTCTCGAAATTGTCCTCCCCGTATTCTTCGTCGTCGGTACGCTGGGTTTCGGGAATGCCGTCGCTGTACAGGGTGATCAGGTCGCCGGGCGCCAGTGTCACCTCACCGGTCTTGTAGGTGGATTCCTCGATGATGCCCACGGGCATTCCGGTCGGCGCCAGGGTCTCGACCGTTCCATCGGCACGGATCACGAAGGGCGGATTATGCCCGGCGTTCACGTAGGTCACCCTGCCGGTGGCCGGCTCGAGATAACCCAGGAAAAACGTGGTGAAACGCACCGTGTCGGTGCAGCAGAAGATCTGGTGGTTGAGCTTGGTGATCAGGGGTTGGGGATCCCAGTTTTCATCGATCATGAAACGTGTCCAGGACAGGATATGCGACACCAGAAGGGCCGCGCCCAGTCCCTTGCCCACCACGTCGCCGATCAGGAAGGCGTAGCGGCCGTCCGTCATCTGCTGCGCGTCGTAGAGGTCGCCGCCGACTTCGAAGCAGGGCTCGATCCTGGCGATCAGGTTGTACCCTTCACAGGGTGGAAGCACCGGGGGAATGATGTTGTCGAGAATGTCGCCGGCGGTTGCCAGCTGGGCGTCCTGACGCCGCTTCTCCTGCTCCAGCACATGGTAGCGGGCATGCGTGATGGCCACGGCGATCACATTGCCCAGCAGGGTGAATGCCGCCAGCTGGTCCTTCGAGAAACGCTTGCCCGCCCGGGAATCGTCGGCGTAGAGAAGGCCGATGACGTCCGCGTTGTCGAACAGCGGCACCGCGATGGCCGAGCGGATGCCCTGGGAAACCATGCTCATCATGCCGCCGAAACCGGGATCGTTCAGGGGGTCGGAAGTCAGAAAGGATTTTTTCTCTTCCAGGACCTGCTTCATCATGGTCCGGCTGAGGGCCAGACTGCCGACTGCCTGCCTGCCATGGACCCGGGACGCCTGGGTCACCGGCTCCTCCTGGTCTTCTTCCAGAAGCAGGACAAAAATTCGTTCGGGATTCAACAGGGCCGTTTCCACCAGGTCCAGGATGGGTTCGAACATTTCCTCCGGTTCGCGCGGAATCGTCAGCAGGTCGCCGGCCTCGGCCAGGACCCGGAACAGGAGTGATTGCAGATCCCGCTTGTCTTCGCGCTCCTGGCGCACCTCATCCCAGCTCAACTCGTGGCTCGGAATCATGGTCACCGATTCGTTGAACATGGACATGCCGGCGCTCGGGGATCCTCCCGGGCCCTCGACCCGGAAGGTGATGTTCGCCACCTCGATCACGTCCCCCGCGCGCAGGGGCATGGCTTCGGCCACCTTGGCACCGTTCAAAAGCGTGCCGTTATGGCTGCCCAGGTCGCTCACGGTCACCTGTGATCCGTTGACCGATATCTCGGCGTGACGCCTGGAGATGCTGGGCTGGACCAGTTTCAGGGCCGCGTCGTCGGCCCGCCCGATCAGGTGGGTTCCTTCCACCAGAGGGTGGCGCAGCTCTTCGTTATCTATCGTTCCTACCAGTGTCAGATCCACAGTGATCCTTTCATCAATCGTCGCGATCGGCGAGCATGCCTCTCCAGCCGGTGATCATGGACAGCCTCGAACTTTCCCGGTTCTGGGCCATCTTCAGGACAATCAGGCTCCCATCGGACCGGTTCTCACTATAAGTTTTTGAGCCGTCGACTTCCACCCCCTGGGTGATGGTCCTGATCTGGCCGAACCGAAGGCCACCGCCTTCCTGGCTGAGATCCGCGGCCAGCAGATCACCATTAGGATTCAAATAATACAAACGATCGCCAGCTGTAGCCCAGCTGGGATGACGTCCGCCAGCGGAAGATACCCGCCAGCGGCCGTCCCCGGGGATGATCGATTCCACAAACACTTCCAGGTTACCGGTTTCATTGGACATGTAGGCCAGCCATCTGCCATCGGGAGAAAAGCTCCCCGCCATCTGGTTGAAGGTGGTTTCCCGGAAGGTTCGCGGTCCCGTGTCTGCCCCAAGATCAAACAGGCCCAGGTTGAAACTACCCGAGGAATCGATTTCCGTATAACAGATCATCGTCCCGTCCGGCGACCAATCGTTCACGTAACAGTCGTTTCCCGATTCGAATACCCGCTCCGCGGAACCGGTGCCGGACACTGGTTCCGGTAGATATTATTTCTGCCGGGGGCATCCGAGGAATAGGCCAGCCATTTGCCGTCGGGCGACCAGATCGGGCGCAATTCCGTTTCGGTGGCGAAGGTGAAGCGGGTCTGCAGGTTGCGGTCGACTTCCAGGATCCAGATATCGAAGGTGCCTTTCTGGCGATCCGGGAAAGCCAGGGCCACGTGCTCGCCGCTGGGCGAGAATTCCAGCCCAATGGTCATCAAGGGATCGCCCAGGGATTGGCTGTTGTTCCCATCCCGATCAATCAGGAATATCCGCGAGTTGCCGAATCCGCCGCCGCCCGAAGCAAATGCAAGGACGTCTGCATCCACGGCGCTCATCACGCTCAAGTGAGCCGCGGGAATGGCCAGGACCTCATCGCAGACAGGCCGGGCCGGGCCCGTGAAATCGAGGGTTTCCATGGAAAAGGGCCGCGCCATGAGGATGTTGTCATGCACGGTGAGAATCTGGCCTCCGGCGTAGATCGCGGACGATTGGCAGGGCATCAGGACCTTTGAAACGGTTCCATCCACGCTGGCCAGGCGCAGGGAACTGTCCACCCTGCCTGAGCCACCCGAACGATCGACCGCGATGTACAGGAAGTGCCTGCCATCGGGCAACCACTGGGGGAAGCGGTGGGAACGGACATCGGTATCACCCCTGAGATCGGTGACCGGCTCCGGTATCCCGCCGTCGGCCGAAACCAGGTTGATGGATGCGATATGGTTGGGGGCGAACAGGATGGTCCCGTCCTCACTCCAGCTGCCGCCCTTGCCGTTGTCGGCTTTGCAGATGGTCACCACCGGACCACCGTTGATATCCACCCTTTCCAGATTTCCGGAGTCGGTAAAAAAGGCCAACGTGCGGCTGTTCGGGGACCAGAAGTGGTAGGCCGCCGTTGTGGTTCCGGCAATGAGGCGGGGTTCCATGTCGTCGAGAGCCCGGACGTAGAGCATGTTCTGGCCGCCCGAATCGGTGGCGGTGAAAGCCAGGTAACGACCGTCCGGGGAGACCTTGACCGGCCCGGGTGACGACGGGTTCAAATCCAGGCTGAGGGACTCGGGCAGATGGATGGTGGAACGCACCACCGGAGTCGGCGCCGGCTTGGGCCCCAGGAATCCGGTCACTCCCAGGTAACCAACGGCCAGCAGGAGCACCGCCAGCCCGCCAGTCAATATCCAGGGAAGCCTGCGGCGGGATCCCGAGTATTCCGGCATCTCGATAGCCGCCAGGGAATCCACCGAAAGACCCAGGACCGAGGTGTTCGAACCCTCCAGTGCCACCCGGGCCTCACCGATATCGCGCAACCGGTGCTGGGGATCCTTGACCAGACAGCGCTGGCAGATCTGGGCCAGCAGGGCAGGGGTTTCTTCCGGCAGGGCGTCCCAATCGGGCTCCTTGTGCAGGATGGCCGCCAGGGTGTCGGTTGCCGTTTCCCCCTCGAACAACCGGGTACCGGTCAGCATCTCGTAAAGGATGACCCCGAAGGCCCATATGTCGCTGCGCCGATCGACTTCGTAACCGCGCGCTTGCTCCGGACTCATGTAGGCCGGGGTTCCCAGCACCGTGCCCACCCCGGTCAGGGCCTGGGTTATGGTGGCGGTGAAGGCCGAGCCGGAGCCGCTTTCGCGCGAGGTCTCGGCGGCGAAGGCCCGGGCCAGTCCAAAATCCAGGATCTTGACCTGTCCGTCACCGGCCACCTTGACGTTGGCTGGTTTGAGGTCGCGATGCACGATGCCGTTCTCGTGGGCGAATTCCAGACCCTTGGCCAGCTGTCGGGTAATCTTCTCGACTTCGTTCAGGGGCAGGGGCCCGGCCTCGAGCCGTGTGCTGAGATCCTCACCCTGGGCCAGTTCCATGGCCAGGACCGGCTGGCCGTCGACTTCCTCCAGCCCGTAGATGGCCGCGATGTTCTGGTGCTGCAACGAAGCCAGCACCCGAGCCTCGCGTTCGAACCGGGCCAGGCGGTCCGGATCCTTGGATAGTTCGATGGGCAGGATCTTCAACGCGACCTCGCGGCCCAGCTTGGTATCGCGGCCCCTGAAGACCTCGCCCATGCCGCCCCGGCCGATCAGTTCGCTCACTTCGTAGGGGCCGATCACTCGACCGATCATGGCTGGCTCCCGCCTGAATGAGAAAATGGGGATTAATCCACTCCATTTTAGCTGGATTTCGGCTCAGCCGCCATCATGCATTCAAAATCAGGGATTTGCTCAGGAATCCGGAACGGAGGCTCTCAGGATGAGGAATACCATCACAAGGGCGATGACGTGTTTGATCAGGATGGCCAGCAGGCGGCCGAGGAAGGCGTGGCCCCCGATGCGCAGGCTGGGCTCGAGTTTTTCGCGCCTGTAGTATTCACCCAGGACCGCCCCCCCGAAACCGCCCAGAAAGCTGCCCAGGATCGCCCCGAATACCGGCACCACGCCGTTACCGGCGGCCGCGCCGGCCAATCCACCGGCGAAAGCGCCGATCACACCGGCTTTCGAAGCGCCCTTCTTGGCCACGTAGAAGGTGCCCACCACGAACTCGATGCCTTCGCCGAGCAGGGCCAGCCCCAGCAGGATGGCCAGCAGTTTCCAGGTGATGGGATCAAAACCGGTGACCAGGGCGTGGATCAACGCCAGGCCGATGATGATGAAGGTGCCGCCCAGCCCGAGATACACAAACAGCGAGGCGGCGATCAGCAGCAGGGACCACAGGAAAAACCAGGACCACAGGCCGACCTGCTGCAGGATCTCCACGTCAGTGGGCCGCGTGGAAGGATTTTTCCCCTGCCTCCACCGCAAAACCCAGCTTGTTGGCCGTCGGCGGAAGGGTGCAGTTGTACCGGTCCGGGTTGTAGTCGCACAAGGGGTTGTACGCGTAGTTGAAATCCAGGTCCACCAGGCCCTCGGAATCGATCGTCACGTCGATATAACGCCCACCGCCGTAAGTGTCCTTCCCGCTGGTTTCATCGTAGAAGGGCAGCCACAGGTAGTCGCCGTCGGCGGTGTCGGCCGGCCCGAATACCTCCAGGTTGTACACCTGGCCCTGGTTGGCAAAAGCCAGCTTGCCACGCCGGATGTAAGGCACGACCTGGCCTTTGCGCTTGGTCAGACTCACGGTATCCGTTCCGGCCTCGGCAATGAAAGACGTCTTGAAGCGCAACTCAGCCTTGGGAAAGTAGTAGTTCAGACCCTCGAAACCTTCGAGATCCCCGGCCGGCAGCGGCGATGTCTCCGGGCGGGAGAAATCCTCGTTCTTTTCGATGCGCATCTCTACCAGGGCGATTTCCCAGGCTTCGAATTCATCGTGACCCATGGCCAGGGCGCCAGGAGCATCTTCCTTGTCGCTGCAGCCGATCAACAGGAAGATGGGCAGAACCAGGAGCAGTAGGCCGATTCTCGAAATCTGGGACATGTTTTTCCTCATCTCGGGATCCTTGAGTGTCTGGATTTGTCTGGGGATTTCCAGATACAATAATAGCATCACCGGGTTCCGGTATCAAAAACTGGTCACATTGTTTACCATGGCCGTTCTTTGAACTGGTGATTTTCATTCCATGCCGGCGGGGGGCCCTTGAATAAAAACGAACAGACCGCGACCGGAGCCACCGGTGAACATCCGCCCTTCCTGATCG
>DAOWLV010000282.1 GCA_030643455.1 Candidatus Krumholzibacteriia bacterium
CCGGCGCGACGCGGGCTTCAACATCTTCTACATGGGCATCAATATCGGCGCGACGATTTCCGCACTGCTGGCCGCTCCCCTGCGCAACCTGTGGAGCTTCAACATGGCCTTTGCGGCCGCCGGCGTGGGTATGCTGGTAGGAGTCGTGATCCTGCTGATCAACTGGAAGGGACTCGCCGAAGCCGACCGCAAACCCACCACCGCGCCGGGTGATTTCGGGCTGCGCCAGGTCTTTTTGACCATCCTGCTGCCGGCAGGGCTCTTCGGGGTCATCGGATATTTCACGGGCCAGAAGATACCCTTCGTGGTCAACACCATCGGACCGGTGACCTTCGGTTTCATCATCGGCATGCTGCCGATCATGGCCTATTTCCTCAATATCGTGCGTACGGCGAACTCACAGGAGAAGCCCGGCCTTGCCGCCCTGATTCCGGTCTACATCGCCGGCGGAGCATTTTTCATGGTGCTGCATCTAAGTGGCGGCCTGATCACCGTTTTCGCGGAACACAACACCGACCGCCAGGCGGAGTGGATCCCCACGGCCACCGAATTCTACGCCCAGAAGGCCATGCCCTCCTATTTCGGCAACGCTGATCCGGGCCTTTCCCGCCCTGACGAACGCACACTGTTCACGGTTTCGGATAAGGCCGAGGCCATGTTCGGTGCCCGGATCCTGGACGCCTCCACGGTCGAAAAGATCTCCGCCGACGAAGCGTCCGGTGTGACGGTGCACCAATACACCGGACAGCCGGAGCTGGAGGGAGGTCTCGCCTGCAATGTGTATCCCGATGCGAACGTCAAGCTCATCGAATCGAAGGACGCCCACGGGGTGACCACGACCAGCGTGAAGATCGAGCCCGAAAAAACGCCTTCCAGTGGCCAGGTGGCCCTGACGCGCAACATCGCCGGGTCCGAGGTGCCGGTGATCATGGTTTCCCAGGGTACGGTCGATGATGTCTACAGGAATGCCTCCGACGATACACCGCGGCTGGCCCCCGGCAATTACGTGCGGCTGATAAACGCCGAGCTGCTGACCGGATTCCTCAATCCGGTTTTTGTCGTGATCCTGACGCCGGTGGTGGTCTGGTTCTTCGCCTGGCGGGTCAAGCGGGGCAAGGGCGTGTCGACCGCCCGGAAGATTTTCTACGGCATGGTGATCACGACCGTTTCGCTGCTGGTCATGGCCCTGGGCTCCAAGCTGGGCCAGGACGGGGCGGTAAAGACCTCCATGAGTTGGCTGGTCTATTATTATCTCATCATCACCTTCGGTGAGCTCTGCCTGTCGCCAATGGGACTCTCGCTGGTGACCAAGCTGGCCCCCAAGCGGCTGGTCGGACTGATGATGGGCGGTTGGTTCCTGAGCACGGCCATCGGCAACAAGATGTCCGGTTTCATCAGCGGTCTGGAGCCCAGCACGACCATGTTTGTCGTGCTCGCGGTGGCCATCCTTGGCGTGGCAGGCTTCATTTTCGCCATGCTGCCCCGGCTGGATGCGGCCATCAAGAAATACGGCGCCTGATCGAGCGTCCAACAACGGGGCCTTCGTTCGTGGCGTTGGCCCCGTGAATTGTGAGGTACGTTTTGAAGCGAGTCATCCTGCTCTGGTTCTTGGCCTTTGTCCTGACCGCGGCCTTCCTGGTCTGGCAGAAGATTTCCGGTCCGACCTACGAAAAACGGTTTGATACCGAGCTGGTCGGAACGCGGATCAAGGGCGAACTGTTGCGTACCCACAGCATCACCGCGGACATGCCCGTGACCATTCACGTACCTGACGAGGCCGTGTCCGCCACCGTCGTCTGGCGTCGTTTCCCCACGGACGATCCCTGGACAGAGCTTCCCATGGAGAGGGACGGTGAAGTGTTGCGGTCCCTGATTCCCCGTCAGGGTATGGCCGGCAAGGTGGAGTACCATGTGGAATTTACCAAGGACGGCCAGAAGGTCGAGGTGCCAAAGGGCGAAGCGGCCGTGGCCCGTTTCAAGGGAGACGTGCCCAACACGGTGCTCATGCTGCACATTTTTGCCATCGTGATGGCTTTCCTGTTTTCGACCAGAGCCGGTTTTGAAGCCCTGGCCAACGGGCCCGCGTTGAAGCTGTTGTCGCGTCTCACCCTCGGGTTCATCATGGTGGGAGGGTTGATTCTCGGTCCGATCGTTCAGAAATACGCCTTCGACGCCTACTGGACCGGTTGGCCGTTGGGGGAGGACCTGACGGACAACAAGCTGGCCGTCGGCGCCCTGTTGTGGCTGATCGCGGTGATTCGATCCCGGAATGTCGGTCCCGGAAATACCGCCGGCAAGTGGTGGGCAGTGGCGGCCATGGTGGTGATCTTCGTGATCTTCTCCATTCCCCACAGTATTCATGGTTCCACGTTGGATTACGAGTCAGGGGAGCATATCCAGGTGATGGTGGAGGCCGTTGGGAGGGTGTTTGGCTGACCGCTCCGGATGGGCGTGCACATACACACGCCCATCCGGAGCGGTCAGCCGAACATCTCGCTACCGGAATCAATCACCCCCTGGAATTATCACCACCTCGAATCCTGTTCAGTTGAGGAAACCGGACTGTATCTTTTTACATACTTATTTTGGTAACTCGCTTGTGTGATTGTTAGCCTGTTCTTGTTGGGCGTGGCCGTAAGAATTTTGACAGAAACAAGTTAAAAAATCTCTGTTGGTTTTCTAGCCTGTGGACCCGGCCTTGCGAAATCCCCCTTGTAAATCTAAAACGCGCGGATTCCAGGGATCAGGAACCGTGATATCGAGGGGGGAGACCCATGACGACATTGATGCTGATATTGGTCTTGAATCTGGGAGTGGTGCAGGCGATCGAGGTCGCGCCCGAACAGGTTCTGACGGTTATTTCAGCGGGATCCGGGGATCCCGTGGTGCTGCTGCCGGGACTTTCCGGCTGCGCTTATGGTTATCGGAAAATCGTTTCCCCCCTCCATGACAGCGGCTTTCAGACGGTCATCATCGAACCGCTGGGGATCGGATCCTCCAGCAGACCCGAGAAAGCGGACTACACCATGACCGCCCAGGCCGACCGGGTGGCCGGGGTCATGGATTCGCTCGAGATATTCGACGCCATCATCGTGGGCCACGGGGTGTCGGCTTCGGTCGCCCTGCGGCTCGCCTACCGGAGACCGGATCTGGTCAGGGCTGTCATCTCGGTGGAAGGCGGGCCCAACGAATCTACAGCCACACCGACCATGGAAAGGTCCCTGAAATTCGCGTCGGTTGTCGCAAAACTGGGTGGTAGGCGCATGTTGCGGGACAGATTCAAGAGCAACCTGGAAGAAGCCTCCGGTGACCGGTCCTGGATCGACCGGCGCACGGTTGGGCGCTATCTCAAGAATATCGACGGCGATTTGAACGTATTCATCTCCGCGCTGAGAGCCATGGCCCGATCCACCGAAACCGAATCCCTGCGGGACAACCTCGTCAATATTTCCTGTCCGGTCCTGCTGCTGGCAGGCCAGGCGCCCCATTCCGGTTCGGTGACGGATGATGAAATCGACATCCTGCGGGAGGGGTTGTCGAGGTTCTCATACCAACCTGTTCCGGATGCGGGTCATTTCATTTTCGAGGAACAACCCGAGGTCCTCATCACCGCCATCAAGTCCCTGCAAGGTGAAGAAAGGAGACTGTCATGCGTGCATTAGTGACCGGAGGAGCCGGCTTCGTGGGAAGCCACCTTGTCGAAAAATTACTGGATCGTGGCGATGAAGTCGTCTGCATCGAAAGGCCCGGGGCCCATCGTGGCTGGATCGAGGGACTGGATATCGACTTCCATGATTGCGGACTGGGTGAGACCGCATTGCTGGGAAACCTCGTTTGCGGTGCGGATGTGGTGTACCACCTGGCCGCCCTGACCGAAGCCCGGACCCCGGACGAATGTTACGAAGTCAACACCCAGGGAACCGCCAACATCCTGAAGGCCGCAGCCGGTTGCGCGTGCTCGCCGCCCAAGGTCGTGTTCATGTCTTCGCTGGCCGCGGTGGGTCCGGCACCGGAAGGAGGGAGCCTGACGGCTGATACCCCGCCACGGCCCCTTTCACATTACGGCCGGTCAAAACTCCATGCCGAAGCCGTCATCCACGCCTATGCGGACCGTGTTCCGGCCATCATTTGCCGGTTTCCCGCGTTGTACGGACCCAGGGACCGGGTGGTTTTGAAACTGTTCAGCATGGTGGCCAGGGGATTCGCGCTGACGATCGGACCCTGGGACCGCGAAATCAGCATTCTGCACGCAGCCGATGCGGTGGGCGGGTTGATAGCCGCGGCCAATACGTCCGGCGCGGTTGGCAACACCTACAACCTGGCCAATCCCCATCCCATCACCTGGGGTGAATTCGTGATGGCCATCGGCCACGCCCTGGGCCGCAGGCCCTTGAAGTTCGCGGTGCCCGTGATTGCGGCCCGTCCCATCGCCCTGGTGGCTGAAACCGTTGCCTTGCTGGGACACCGCGCTGCGGTCCTGAACAGGGACCGGGTGCGTGAAATTTCCCAAGCCCGTTGGGTTTGTGATCCCGGCTCCGCCATGGCGGAAATAGGGTTTCAGCCCCGCTTTTCACTGGATGCGGGGGTTGCCGAAACCGCCGAATGGTTGAGGAGAAACCAATGGATATAAGAAATGATAAACCTGGAATTGAAATCCTGTTCATGGCGTACAACGTGATTCTGGCGGGAGTCTGGGTCCTGCGTGCGGGCCAGGAATCGGTGACCCCTCTCATGGTGTTGCTGCACGTCGGTCTGGCGTTCCTGCTTCTGGAACTGCCCCGGGCCGGAACCGAAACCCGGCTTCCCTTGCGAATCCTGGCCCGGATCTACCCCTTCATCATGTGGACCCTGGCCTGGTCCGAAATCGGATGGCTGTACGGCCTGACTCTTCCG
>DAOWLV010000460.1 GCA_030643455.1 Candidatus Krumholzibacteriia bacterium
ATTCGTACTGACCGGGCCTCTTGACGCTCCCGGTGATTTGAACCCAGTTGTCCAGGCGGCCTTCGACGCCATCCACGCCCACCAGGTCCCCGTCCAGCAATGGAACGGGTTTCCCGTCGCTGCCGGTCATGGAGGCCGCGTCGAAGGGAACATCGAGAAACACGTGGTCAGGCTGCCCGGATTCCCGTTGGGTCAGGGGCAGGACACGCAAAATGTGGATGATATCAGGGGCCGCCGTGGGCAGGAATCCTCCGGCGTACCGGATCAGGTCCCCCAATCCCTCTGCTTCGGTCATCTCGAAACGCATGGGACGCCGGACGCTCCCGGTGACCGAAACGCTGGTGCCCCGGTCAGGAATGAAAACCGTGTCGCCTTCCTGGAGAAGGTTGTCCTGGTCGCGCCCACCACCGGTCAGATACTGGTAGAGATCCAGACGGCCAACGGTTTTGTCCCCGCGAACCAGACGGATGTCACGGAACGACCCCATTTCCGAAGGGCCACCGGCGGCGTAGAGGGCCGTCAGCATCGTGGAAACCGAATTCAGTTCATAGGACCCAGGCCTTGTGGCCTCCCCGACCACGAACACCCGGATGGCGCGCAGATTTCCCATGGTCACCTCGACGAAGGTGTCACCATCGTCCTGGCCGTCATGACCGTCGACGTCGATGCTGGAGTGGGTGGTGGCCAGACGCTTACGGATGGATTCGTCGACCTGCTTCAGGGTACGCCCTGCGCAGGAAATCTTGCCGACGGTTGGTAGAATAACGGTCCCGTCACGGTCCACCATCCGCGTCAGCTGCAGATCAACCCCGCCCCAGACATTGATGATGATCTCATCCCCTACCCCGAGACGGTAATCATCGGGCACGGGACCGAAAGAGGGTGGCTGGAACATGCCCGCGTCCAGGTGGAAGAACCCGCTGCCGAAAAAGGCATTGGGATCGATCGCCAGGGAATCGTCCACGGCCACCTCGACAACAACCGAATCCCCGAGTATTCCGGACATGGGCAGGGTGACCGTGGCGTTGGTGTCCCGCCAGGGTATGGTGTCGTCGATACCTTCGAGGGATGTCCGCCCGGGGTCCGGCGTTTCGGTGGTATCGGCCGCCGCGGCCGTCTGGCCACTCTGCTGGTTGTACTGTTCCAGCAGTTGTTCCTTGCTCATTCCGGTCCGTCGAGAGGCTTCCTCGAGCATCTCGGGAGAAATTTCCTGGGCCGCGCAGACCAGTGGCAGAAAAACACCTGCCAGGACAAGAGCAAAAACACCGGTCCCCAGGGATCGGCCGAAAGGCTTGCAAACAAAAAGTTTGGATCTCATGTACGGTCCCTCCCAGGCCCGGAAACCCGCGGAGGATTCAACGGACTCGGTGCTGCGTTATCGGCTGGAATGATCGGAGGATTATTCAACAAAGGATGCGCCTGGTCAACCCTCACCCTGGCCAAACCCGCGAAAAAAATGTTGCCCGCCCCCACACATGGGTTAAAGTTCCCCAATGACAAATTCAAAAAACACCAAAATCAAGGCCGCGGTCATCGGCACGGGTTACCTGGGTCGCTTCCACGCCCAGAAATACGCCGCCATGGACGACGTGGATCTCGTCGCGGTCGTCGATGTCGACGCGGACCGGGCAGCTGCCGTTGCGGCCGAGACCGGCTGTGCGGCCTGCACCGACCTGAAGGATATCCTCCCGGATATCCAGGTCGCCAGCGTTGTCGTGCCCAACATCCACCACTTCGAGGTTGCCAAACCCCTTCTCGAAGCCGGTATCCACACCTTGCTCGAAAAGCCCTTGACCAACACCGTGGATGAAGCGGATGAACTGATCGCATTGGCCGCCGACCGAGACGTCGTCCTGCAGTCCGGCCACCTGGAACGGTTCAATCCCGCCGTCCGCATCCTGAGGGAGCGTACGGGGAAACCCCTGTTCATCGAGGCTCACCGCCTGAGCGGTTTCAAGAACAGGGCCACCGACGTGGACGTGGTCCTGGACCTGATGATCCACGACATCGACATCGTCCTGTCGGTGGTGAAGTCGCCGCTGGAAGAGATCCGCGCCTCGGGACTGCCGGTGCTCACGTCCAACCTGGACATCGCCAACGCCCGGCTCACTTTCAAAAACGGTTGCACCGTGAACCTCACCGCCAGCCGGATCTCGCTGAAGGACATGCGCAAGATCCGCGTCTTCCAGGAAGGCACCTACATCTCGGCCGATTGTGCCACGCGGGAAAACGTCATCGCCACCAGCACACCCGTGGCCGGCGCCGAACCCCGGGTCGTTCCCGAACTGATCAAGCATGGGGAGACGGACAACCTCCGCGAGGAATTGCTGTCTTTCATCAAGGCGGTCAAGGGTGAACATCCCGTGGAGGTGACGGGCCAGGAAGGCCGGGACGCCCTGGCCGTGGCGATCGAGATCAACGAGGCCATCGCGGAGCAACTGGGCCGACGCTCCACCTGAGTTTTTCGGATCGAGGCGTATCAGTCCAGACACAACATGCGCCGGGCATGTTCTTCATCCTGCTTCAACTGTTCGACCAGCTGGGCGGCCCCGTCGAATTTCTTCTCGGACCGGAGATGCCGGATCCACTCGATCTTCACGTTGCGGCCGCGCAGATCCCCCTCGAATCCGAAGATATTGGCCTCGATGCGGGGCTCGGGCAGCCCCCGGCCATGGAAGGTGGGTACGTTGCCGTAGTTGAG
>DAOWLV010000195.1 GCA_030643455.1 Candidatus Krumholzibacteriia bacterium
CCGGTAGAAAAAATCGTCGGCCGCGGTGGGTTTGACCAGGGACAGCTTGATGTCCTGGTTGAACAGCAAATGAGCCCGGTTGCGGACCGCGCTGCCGCCCCCGGTTTCCAGGCGATGGGACTTTATGTGATGCATTTCCAAAGGGTTGACCGGCGCAGCTTCCCATGGCGCCGTCCAGGCCACCTCGATCGACTTGACCGTGGTCGGGCGACGAAGCGTGTACAGCAGCGACTGCAACCCGGTGAACCCGAGGTTGCCCATCAGGTGTTCGTAGTAGATCGAACCGTCGTCCTTGCGGAAGGCCACGTGCCGCTTGGCGGGTATCCGGCCCAGCTTGTGGTAATAGGGCATCAGAGATTCCCCCGCAGGGCCTGCTCCTGTTCGATCGTCTCGAACAACGCCTTGAAGTTGCCCTTGCCGAAGCTGTCGCTGCCCCGCCGCTGGATGATCTCGAAGAACAGGGTCGGCCGGTCCTGCAGCGGCCGGGTGAACAGCTGCAACAGGTAACCATTCTCATCGTGGTCGACGAGGATGCCCAGTTCCTTGATACGCTCCTTGTCCTCCTTCACTTCCCCGACCCTCTCCCAGACGGTGTCGTAATAACCGTCGGGCACGGCCAGGAACTCCACGCCGTTATCGCGCAGGGCCTGGATCGTGGTCAGGATGTCATCGGTGCTCAGGGCCAGGTGCTGCACGCCGGCGGTCAGGTTGGCGTCGATGTATTCCTGGATCTGGCTCTTCTTCAATCCATCGGCCGGTTCGTTGATGGGGAACTTGATCACCCGGTCGTCCGAGGCCACCACCGTGCTGCGCAGGGCGGTGAAGTCGGTGCAGATGTCCTTGTCGTCGTAGGAGACAAAACGGCCGAGGCCGAGCGTCTCGTTGTACCAGTCGACCCACTTGTCCATCTGCAGATCCGAAACGTTGCCCACGATGTGATCGATGCACAGCAGTCCCGTACCCTGGCCCTTGATCTCCCTGATCTCGAAGCCGGGCAGGAAACCCTTGTAGTCGTCCCGTTGGATGAACGTGTGCAGGACCTCGCCATAGGTCCTGATGGCGGCCGTCCGCATCGTTCCAAGGTCATCGCCCAAGGCGTGAGGTTCGCTGTGCGCTTCGGCTCCGGCACCTGTGGCCTTGGCAAACACCGCATCGATGTCATCCACCTCGAAGGCCATGTCGCGCACCCCGTCGCCGTGCATGGTCAGCCAGGTGTTCATGGGATCCTCGTGCCGCAGCGGGGTGGTCAGGATCATCCAGATTTCGCCCTGCTTCATGACATAGGAAACGGACTCCGGAGTGCCCGTTTCGGGCCCCCGGTAGGCGACCTGGTCGAACCCGAAGGCCTTGCGGTAGAAAAAGGCCGCCTGCTTGGCATTGCCCACCACGAACTCGACGTGATGGATACGCTTCAAACCCTTGGACATGCAGATCTCCTTTGGAAAACGTGGAATCAGGACACGGATGCGCCCCGGAGGTTCATATTTCACCGACACACTAGCAGATTTGTCCCGTTTTGGCACCCTTCAGGACCAAAAACCACATTCTCAGCTGAACAATTCCCCTTCCGCGGCGTATGATGCGGACATATGATCAGAATCCGTCACTACCTGCAGCGCGCCTTCACCCTGCGCGAGAACGAGACAACCCTCGTTCTTCTGTCGGGACTTCTGTTCTACACCCTGATGACCAGCTACAACATCCTCAAACCCATCCGGGATACCATGGGGCTGGCCGGGGGCGTGCGAGACCTGGAGAACCTCTTCCTTTTCACCCTCGGGGTCATGGCCCTCTTGACACCGGTTTTCGGTTATCTGGTGCGGCGTTTCCGGCGGGAGAAGTTCATTCCCCTGGTCTACCGTTTCTTCGCCTTGAATCTGCTGGTGTTCTACCTGGTCCTGCGCCAGGCCGATGACGGGCTGATCATGATCGGGCGCGTCTTTTTTGTCTGGGTCAGCGTCTTCAACCTGTTCGTGCTGTCCCTGTTCTGGGCCTTCATGGCCGATGGTTTCGGGTACAACCGCAGCAAGCGGGTCTTCGGCATCATCGCCATCGGTGGCACCCTGGGTTCGATGCTCGGCAGCGGGTTCACCCGCCTGTTCATCGGTTGGCTCACCGAGGCCAATCTCATCCTGGTTTCGATCGTGTTCCTGGAGGGCTCCGTCTGGCTGGTGAAGTACCTGTCGCCCCGGTTCCGCGCCGCAGGTTTCCACGACGAAGGGATCCACGACCGGCCCGTCGCCAAATCCGCGGGCGAAGGGCCCCTGGCGGGCGTTTCATTGCTGTTCAAGTCCTCGTTTTTGGGCGGCATCGGCAGTTACGTCTTCCTCTACACCTTCATCGGGACCCTGCTTTATTTCCTGCGCTCGGACGTGGTCCACACCCTCGTTCCAGCCAGGGACGCCCGTACGGCCCTGTTCGCGGACATCTACTTCTGGACCAATTTCCTGACTCTCCTCGGCCAGTTGTTCGTGACCGGCCGGTTCCTGAAACGGTTCGGCGCCGGGGCCGCCCTCGTTTTTCTGCCGGTGGCCATGGCTGTCGGTGCGGTCATCCTGGGCACGGCTCCCACCCTGGGGGTCCTGGTGGTCTTCGAAGTCACCCGCAGGGCCGGCAACTACACCCTGGTCAAACCCGCCCGCGAGACCCTGTTCACCCTGGTGGACCGCAACGTGCGCTACAAGACCAAGAACTTCATCGACACCTTCGTCTACCGGGGTGGCGACGCCCTGGGCGCCCTGGGTTCAAGCTGCTGGGCGTTCTGGGAATCGGGATGGTGGGCACCGCCTTGATCACGGTGCCCCTGTCGCTGGTCTGGGCAGGGGTGGGTTTTTTCCTGGGCCGCCGTCAGAAACAGCTGGCCGAGGAAAACCAGGAATGATCAGCCGGTGACCGGCTCCCTGCCGATGGGCATGGTCATGCAGCGGCAACCTCCGCCGCCCCGGGCCAGTTCGGAACCGTCGATGGTGACAACACAACGCCCCATCTGGTCGAGATCGGCCTTGCCCGCGATGACATCCCGCGCCGAAACCACCTCGAATCCTGCGCCCTGGAGTTCGGCAATGGTGTTTTCGTTGCGGCCGTAGCCGATGACCTGCCCGGGGGCCAAGGCGAAGAAATTGGCGCCGCTGTGCCACTGCTCCCGCTCCTGGAGCCAGCGATCGGTGCGACCGCCGCAATAAAGAGGTTCCAGATCCATTCCCAGCTTGCCCAGGGCGGAAATCAGGTTGTCCTCTTCCCGGATCGAGACCACCTGGCCGTTTTCGATGTGGATGTGCACCGTGTCGAAATGATGGGTCTGCATGATCACCGGTTCGTAGACCATGCACTGGTTCCGGTCCAGGATGGTGAAAACCATGTCCAGGTGGATGAACGACTCCGGCGTCCGGGGCAGTTCCTGCACCACGATGTGCTGTTTCTTGCCTAGTTCCTTGAACCGTTCGATCAGGAAGTCCACTGCCGTGCGCGAGGTACGGTCCCCCGTGCCGATGACCAGGATCTCGGGGCCCGCCACCTGGACATCCCCGCCCTCGATGGTCAAATCCGGATCACCGACGCCCAGTCGGGTCGGATTCACGGTGCGGGCGTTGAACAGAGGATGGAAGTCGAAAATGGCCTCGAGGATGCAAGACTCCCGGCCTCGGATCCGGTTGGCCATGCGCGAGATTAGGACCTTGTCCCAGACGGCGACCCCCGCATCGCGCGTGAAAAAGAAGTTGTGCAATGGTGGCAGGGAATAACGGTCCCGGCTCAGAAAACGGGACAGGTTGTCCTTCACCAGGGCCACACCTTCGATCAGGACCCGGGACAGCTCGGTCGAGTCCAGAACCAGCAGACTGTCGGCAATGTCGGGCACTTCTTCGGTCTCGCAGATCCTGTGCACCAGCCCGCCGCGCACCCGGTTGTTTCCCAGTATTTCCGCCAGCAGATCCCTGACCTGGAACACCCGGCAGCGCTTCTCCAGCACGCCCTGGAGTTGCTGGTATTCCTCTTTGGCCACCGACAGGTTCAGGATGTCACTGTAAAGGGCGCGTTCTGCCGTTTCGGGGGTCATATTGGCCACTTCCTGCCCCGGACTGTGCAGGATCACGCCGGTCAGGCGGCCGATTTCCGACTCCACGTTGATGTCGAATTTCTCCTTCATCTCATCTCCGATACGAAAAACCGCCATTTCAGATCATTTCCCTTGGATTGGCCAAGGGTACATCCAGGGAGCCGGAAGGGCAACTTTCCCGGTATCCGGCCAGGGCGGGGAAATTCTGCAAGGGATTATTCAGAACTCAAGTTACGGGTTCTCGGGTCGATGAATTTACGGTATGTGTCACCGCGAAAGGATCGCCATGGAAGACTATCGGAACAGGCCTCGAAAAAATACTCCCCATCTGGTCCGGGTCATCGACGACGACACCGGAAAAACGATGGGGCGAGTGGTCGACATCACGGCGGACGGCATGATGCTGGTCACCAAGGAATTGATCGAGCCCGGCAAGACATATAATTTCCGAATCGTTCTTCCGATCATGGTCCATCATCGTTCGGATATCAACATCCAGGCCAAGGCCGTCTATTCCAATCCGGACGAAAACTCCGAATTCAGCAAGTGTGGGTTCAAATTCATCGAACTGCCCGGCGAAGATGGTTTCATTCTCGAAGACGTGATGCACAAGTTTTCCCTGGTCGGTTGACCGGGCGCCGGCCCGGCGGCCGGCTCAAGAAATCCCCCGCCCCATATTGCGAGCCCTTCCCCACCGGAAGGGCTTTTTTTCAGGAAACCAATCGCCACCCGCCCCCGATTCTGGTTGAATATTTTCCACGACCTGCGGGTGGCCGCGGCCACGAGTTTGCTCAAGAAGACCTGACGGTAGCCTTACATGCCGGCGGCCCTGCGCAATTCGACCGCCGATACTCCCGAGAACCCGCCGAATTCGGCGGGTTCTTTTCGTGTGATCTGTTCCGGGATGTTTTCCACCAGCCTGCTCCAGGCAGTTTCGTCCAGATCCTCGATGAACACCGCAAATTCATCAGCGTTAGCTTCCGACGGAAGGTAGGCCCGATACATCCCGACCATGGCCTGGAGCATGGGCAGGTAGGGCTGGATATCCGTGGTTGTGGAAAGGATTTCGCTGTCGATCCAGGCGATCGGCACCCGGGCGATGGAATCCTCCCTGCGCAGCCTGGCCTTGATCAGCAACTCGATGTCGAAGGCGAATTTCTTTTCCAGAAGATCACCGGCGATTTCACGAACGACCGAGGCCTCGAACCCCTTGAACCCGCACTGGGTGTCGACCACGTCGGGCAACACGCCGATGATCCTTTTCCACAGGTAGATGAAGAGTTTGCCCCGCGTGTTTCGCACACCCTTCTTGATGACCACCGAATGCGGCTCCCGGCGGGATCCGATGGCCACGTCGAAACCCCCGCCCAGGATCCGCTCCATCAGCAGCCCCGTCTGTCCCAGGTGGGTAGACAGGTCCGCGTCCGTGAATACGATGACATGGCCGGCCCTGACCGTTTCAGCCGCGGCCCACATGCCCAGGGCGATGGAACCCCCCTTGCGGCTGTCGTCAGGTGTCGTCAAGGGAGCGGTCACCGGGTCTCCGGCTGCGATGGCATCAGCCAGGAAGAGAACCTTCACCCTGTCGGACCAGTGTTTTGCCTCCACGATATCCAGCGCGATCCGGCCGCTGCCTTCGGGACAACCGTCATCGACGACGATCATGTCCCAGGTCAGATCATCCCTTCCGTTGAACAACCATTCCAGCTGATTCACTTTTCGGACCAGAAAATCCTCGCCCCCGGCGATCTGATCCGGCGGCAGGATTCGCTGGTGTTCCTTGTAGACCGCAAACACCACCGACAGGTGGGCGGGCCCTGTCAGATCCTGCATCACGCGCCTGGAAACTGCCATCTTCGCCGCCACGTGAAGAAGAAGGGGCACGTTCCCCGCCGTGGTGATCAGGTCCGATTCAAGTTGCCGCAGTTCACTTTGATCGGCACCGCTGTCCAGCAGGGCATCGGCCACCTCAAAGGTGCGATTGAGATGACCTGGATCGGTGAGATCGAGGTCGGCCGGATCTTTCCGCGTCAGGTCACGGGAAAACGTCAACAGGTCGGTGGGCATCGGATATTCCGCCTTGGTTGAAGGTCGCTGGATTCATCCTATCTTTTCCCGCTGACCTGAGCAACCCGACGTTTGATCGTTGGGTGTGATGCGGCAGCCAGAATATTCCGGCGCCGATTCCCGCACCTTCACCACACTGCCGCTTCCCCGCTCATGCCACAAACGATGGCAGGTTGCGCACAAGGTCACCAGGTTGTCCGCCTTGTTGCTGCCGCCGCGGTTGCGCGGTTTGATGTGGTGCACTTCAAGGAACCGAGTCCGCCCACAGCCGGGGGCCTTACAACGGTGCTGGTCCCTGGCGAGTACTTCCCTGCGCACCCGGGGCGGGATGGTGGTCGTGTTGCGGCCTCCGTGTTGGCAAACAGCGGCATCGCAGCGCATTCTGTCGGACTCGGCACGG
>DAOWLV010000067.1 GCA_030643455.1 Candidatus Krumholzibacteriia bacterium
ATTGGACGAAAGCCCGTACCTTGCCGGAAACCACAAACAGGTGTGGGACGGACGTGACGCAGGCGGGCAGACCACCGCTTCAGGGATGTATTTCTACAGGTTCGAAGCAGGGGATCAGAAACGGGTGGGCAAGCTGACATTGCTCAAGTAACAAGAATTTTTCATTGGAGAACATCATGAAACGCTTGTTGATAATCATTGTGGCCGTGCTGACCTTGTTCGCCTTGTGTGCTCACGCCAAGCCCGTTCAAAGAGATGTCGCGCCCCAACCCCAGGGCAGCCTCGGCCCAAGGGGGGAGTTCCCCGCGACTAACGCCAGGGCCGTGGTGGATACAACCTACCTCCTGGGTGGACCCGACCGATGGGATGGCCGTTTCGAGACCCCCGCCGGCGAACCCGACTGGCATGGCTGGACCCATGAAGACCTCAGTATCAGCCTTGAGAACCACTGGCACGTGTCCACCTACATGGCCGACCAGATCCCGGGCCATGGGCCCGGCAACCACGCCATGTACTGCGGGGATGAGACCATCGCTGCCTGTACTCCGACCGACAGCATCGGGGGCTACGGCCACGACTGGCTCGAGGAAATCGAATGGCGGCAAACCGTGAACGATCCCGGCCAGCCGGTGACCGTGCGGCTGACCGGAACCATGAACTTCGATACCGAACCAGGCTATGATTTCGTGTATCTCATCATCCAGAGGGGGGAGACCCCCGAAATCCTTGCCACCTGGGATGACCAGGGAACCGCGGCGCTGGATATCACCACCGTGCTTTCCCCCGGCGAATTCACAGGTTCCGGCAACAACGAAGTGCGGCTGGCGTGGCGCTTTCGAAGTGATGGCGCATGGAACGACATAGACTGCCTTTTCCCCACAAGCGGGGCCTGCCAGATCGATGACCTTGCCGTTTACCTCGACGGCAACCTTGTCACGCTGGATGATTTCGAGCCCGGCAACCCGGTCAACTGGGATCCGTTCGAACTTCCAGGTGTGGGTGACTTCGCCAACCTCCGCAACAATCTGCAGTCGGTTCATGCCTGCCAATCGGTCAATCTTTCCTTCCAGGCCAATTTCATCGATGACGGCGTAGTGGTTCCCGGCACCGGAGGCACTCCCTGCATAAACTGGTGTTACGGACCAGGGGGCTGGATCATCAACAACGACGGTGGTCTGATGAACGACGACGACTTCCATCAGAAAAACCTGGTCATCTCGCCGCCCATGGCCTGGCCGGCCGGCAAGGACGGAGCGGAACTCGCCTTCGACGTCTTTGTCCACGAGAACTTCGGTGTTTCGGGTGCTTCCGGGATTTTTCCCTTCTGGTGGGTTCGATCGACGGCCAGTTCCGATCCCGCCGACCTGCAGGACGCCCCCTGGGTCCACCGGAATTTGGGTCTTACAGATCCCAGCGGTTCCTACGTGAGAAAGATACAACCCGTCAGTGACATGATGGTGCCGGGCCGCCAATGGGCCCAGGTCGCCCTTGGAACCTTCGAATTCGGTTTCCGAAACGGTTTTGATGGCCCCAACGGCACCCCGGCGCCCTACTACGACAACGTGGCCTTCAAGGTTTGGGATCCCGACGGGCCCGAAATCCTGGTCAAGCCGCGCGAAATCCTGGGGGATTCTTCCCCGGAATCAGGGATCCTGGACCCCGTGAATCTCGCGGCCAACTCGTGCCGCGTGGACATGGCCTCCATGATCTTCGGCGGCGACCGGGGTGATTCGCTGGTCGTCCGGATCACACCTCTGCGCCATGGCGCGGCCGTGGTGGATCCGCCCTCTCTTCACTGGGTGATGAAGGCCAACCCGGTCTTCGATTCGGTGAGACCTTCGGCCCCCGACGCCCAGGGTATCCTGCGTGGGATGACCAGTGGCAGCGTGGCTTTAAACAACAGTGGAAACCCGGTTGAAGGCCGGTGGGCCTTCGACCTGCCGGACACCGGATTTTTCTACCCCGGTGACAGACTGCGCTATTACATCACCGCCAGTGACGATCTGACCGGAGATGTTCGCACCAACGTCTGGCCGCCCGACACAACGGGCATCCTCGATTTTTCTCCCGGTTCAATGTACCCCTACCATGCCGAAATCCGCGGCCTGCCAACGGTCACCCAGCCCATGGTCGGACAGTTCGCGCATCCTCCACTTCTGTTTGTCGACGACAGCCAGACCGATCCCGAGGTAAGAATATCCTGGCTCGAGGCCCTGGATGACCTGGGCTTCCAGCCCGGTGAAAACCTGGACATCCTGACCATCCACTTCCCCAGCGATTTCAGTCAATTCGCGACCGTGGATGTCCTGACCGGTTACCAGACCATGCTCTATTCGGCGGGAACCTCCTTTTCCAGCATGGACCTGGGCGGCCCGATAGTGGTCGACGACTGGCTCATGACGGGAGGGAAAAAATTACTTCTGGCCGGTCAGACCGTGAACAGCACACTGAGCCTTTCCAGCCAGGGGCAGATTCTGAGTTCCAGGTTGGGCGTCAATCGCCACGGCTCGAGTATTGCCAACCTCAACGGTAGCATATGGGATCTTCTGGTTTCGCCCCTTCCGGGCAACGGTGTTTTGCCGGATGATATCCAGTGGCAGGTCAACGCCGCCTGTCCCCAAATCCGTTTGATCGACGCCATTGGTTCCACGGGAGACGGTCAATCGGCCGCCACCCTTGATGCGGTGGGATCTCCCGGCGGGCCCTATTCCGCTGTTATTACAGTCGAAGATCCGGTGCTGGACAACCGCACCGCGGTCATGCCCTTCGATCTGGACGCGGTCAGCGGCATGACCACCGGTTCCAACAACAGGGACAAGGTGTTTTCGCCCTCGACCACCCTGGTCTATTTCCTGATGTCCTGGCTGGGCACCGATGTGGTCAGTGGCGCCCGAGACGTCCCCGGGGTCGGGCAGGTGTTGGTCACCGCCCATCCCAACCCCTTCAATCCATCGACCACGATCGCTTTTGATCTGCCACGGGCGATGGAGGTGTCGCTCGACATCTATGACTTGCAGGGGCGGTTAGTGCGCCGGCTTTTGGACGAGAGCCCTTATGTGACCGGCAGCCATAAACAGGTGTGGGACGGGCGCGATGGCGGCGGGCAAGCCACGGCTTCGGGAGTGTATTTCTACCGGTTCACCGCGGGAGACCAGAAACGGGTGGGCAAGCTGACGCTGCTCAAATAATCAGGGACCGCGATCATCTAATCGATCACCTTCCTGTGATTTGATCAACCATACAGTGCGCCCCTTCCAGCAGGGGCCCACGTTATTATTCCTCATCCGGTTTTGGCTTTCCCCCGCCGACGTTCCTATCATTGTCTTTGAGTTGTCCGCGAGCGGGTCACATGATGGCCCGAACCCCCATCCCCAACCCATGGACTGCCATCAATCGTGAACGATAACACCATCGAAACCGACCAGGGCGCCCCCAGCCTGGACAACGTCATAGTTGTGCTCAGCCGCACGACCGAACCGATGAACATCGGGGCGGCCTGCCGCGCCATGAAGACCATGGGTCTGAAGCACCTGCGGCTGATCGACCCGTTGAATCCCAAGGGACGCAGCGCCCGCGCACTTGCCCACGGCGCCGAAGACATCCTGGAAAACGCCCAGGTTGTGGACACTCTCAACGAGGCGATCAGCGACGCCATCCTGGTCACCGGCACGACCGCCCGCATGCGGCAGCTGAGAAAACGCGCCCTGCTGACCCCCGCGAACCTGGCCGACCACGTCGCCGACCACAGCCGCTCGGGCAAGGTGGTCGTCATGTTCGGGACCGAGCGCACGGGCCTGACAAGCGACGAGGCGGACATCTGCCGTTATCTGTCCACGGTTGACACGGCTCCCGAGCACCCCTCTCTCAATCTTGCCCAGGCGGTGATGTTGTACAGCTGGGAAATCCGACAGGCCATGCAGAGGGCGGGCGCCCCGGGCAGCACCGGGCAGCCCCGCAACGCGCCCGCGCCGGGACCGGGTGTTCGCCGGCCGGAGATGCGCGTGCGCCATCCCCATCGCACCACCAAGCTGCCCACCCAGGTGGAACTGGACAACATGTACGCCCACATCGCCCACACCATGAAAGCGGTGGAATATACCGAACCCGAAATCTTCAAGTTCATGACCTATTGGCGGCAGCTTCATATGCGGGCGGGAATCGTCAACTGGGAGACGCACATCTATCACATGTTCTGCCGCAGGATATTGAGAAAGCTGGATGTGCCCAAGTTTCCCGGCCTGCCTGGTGTGCCGGACGATTCCGAAAATCATTCCGAAGATCATTCCGAAAATCATTCCGAAAATCCAGCCGACACATAAAAAGACCCGGACCGCCGTGAAGCAATCCGGGGCTCTGCCCAATCCCCTGGGCGATTCGATATCAGCTGACGCCGATGGTTCCAATGGCCTCGAATACGGCGTGGTATTCCATCTCGAGGTGCGCGATGTTTTCCCGGACCGTGGGCAGGTCCTCTTCCTTGGCCAGCATCTCGAACTCCCTGCAGACCATGGCCAGCCGTGGCGCGCCGTAGGTCGAGCAGGCCCCCTTGAAGCTGTGGGCCTCCCTGGCCACCTTTTCGCAATCGCCGTTGGCGATGGCATCCTTGATTGCCTTGTAAAGGGGCGGCGCGTGGTCCAGGAACAGGTCACGCAGTTCGCCAAGGATTTCTTCGTCCCCACCGAATTCGGCCATCAGGCGTGATTCGTCGATGACTGGCATCTCGGATCCAGGAAGGTTCAATTCCTTGCTCACGGTGATTCCTCTCGATCTGGCGAATTCATTTCTCCATTCACCAATTTCGACCGGAGATCAGGGGCCTTGATCAATCTTTTCAAAATCCCTTGACCTGGCGGGTTTCCGGCCGAAAACTCTTCACTGAAACTCCCAAACGGTGGAAAAAGGACTTTCCGTCGGTAAATCCGGTCGCACGTGGCGGCCACAAGGAGATGAAAATGAAGAAGCTTCTGTTGATCGCCCTGACATGCCTCTTGACCGTCGGCGCCGCCGCTCCCGCCCTGGCTCTTGGTCCGCTGGATGTCGAAGCCGAGCTGCCCCTGTACAGTAAATACGTCTGGCGCGGCATGACCAACACGGACGATTACGTTTTACAGCCCAGTCTATTGGTCGGCATTTTCGGATTCCAGCTCGGTGTGTGGACCAACATGGACCTGACTGACATCAACGACGACGAAGGCGAGTTCAAGGAAATCGACTACACCCTGGGTTATAAACTGGGCCTGGCCATCTTCGAACTCGGCGCTGGGTTCATCCATTACCAGTACCCCGAAATCCCAAGGGCCGATACCACCGAATTCTACATCTCCGGCAAGGTGAACGTGCTCCTGTCCCCCTCCCTGGTCATCTACCAGGACATCGACCATTACAAGGGGGGCTACTGGGCCGCCAGTGTGGGTCACGGATTCGGTCTGGGGGAATCGGCCAAGATCGATGTGACCGCCGGACTCGGCCTGGGCTCCAAGAACTACATCGAGGGTTACTTTCCGGTGGATCCCGGCCTGCCCTGGGATCCCGAGTTCTCCACCGGCACCAGCGCGACCGATTATTACATCGACGCCAAGTTGCCCTTCCATCCCATTCCGTTCCTGACAATCGCTCCCAGCGTGACCTGGACCGCCCTGCTTGGCGACGCCAAGGATTCGGTGGCCGCGGTTCCCGATGGATCGATCTACGCCGGCCGGACCAGTGCATTCTACTGGGGACTTTCGGCCAAGTTCAGTTTCTGACTTTCAGGTCGGACCTGATCCTGCACCCCCCGCGGACCTGGTTCGCGGGGGGTTCTTCTATTCAAATCCGGAACCTGCTGGCATCTTGGAAGTTGAAATACCCGCCGCCCGACACGGCTGTCCTTTGTTGTCCCGGTCAACCCGGTCGATGCGACCGACCACTCATCCCGCTCCAGGGGGAATCCCGTGAATCATGTTACCGTCGGCCGCATGACCCTGATATCCCTTTTGATCATGACCGCCGCTGTCGCTCTTGCCGAGCCGGCGACCGTCACTGTGCCCGCCGATCCTCCGGCCACCCGCACCGTGGAACTGGTCGAGCAGTGGCGCATCGGCGGCGAGGATGACGAAGACATCCTGCTGGGCGTGATCTTCGATGCCGCGGTCAGTAGCGGCGGCAATGTCTACCTCATCGACCGCCAGCTGTCGCAGGTCCTGGTCATCTCGCCCGAGGGCGAACTGGTGGCCACGCTCGGCCGTCAGGGTGAAGGACCCGGGGAACTGAACCAACCTCACGGCCTGCTCCTGCTCGATGATGAAAAAATCGGAGTCATCCAGGGATTTCCCGGCAAGGTCACCGTGATCAATCCCGACGATACGCCAGGCGGCGAGATCCACATCGGCGGCCCGCCGGAAGAAGGCGGCTTCAACTTCGTGCGTGAACTGGACAGGTGCGGCGACCATCTGGTGGGCCAACGGGGACGAGCCACCTTCGACATGGAAACGGGCAAGAGCGTCTCGACCAATACCCTGGCCGTCATGGACATGGAAGGCAACGACCTCGCGGTCATCGTGGAGCACACCCAGGAGAGCGATCTGCAACGGAACGTCTTCGATGAAAAGGCCCAGTTCTCGGAGCTGGACGAATGGGCCATCGGGCCGGACGGCATCCTTTACACCGCTCCGGTACGCGATGCCTATACCATCAACGCCCGCAACCTGGACGGTGAAATGGTGCGTACCATGACCCGCGAGTTCAAACCCCGCCACCGCAACGAGGAAGACAAGCAGGAGCTGACCTCAGGCATGGTCATCATCATGAACGGGGTCAGGCAGGAAATCGAGAACAAGGCCCTGGACAACGATCCCGCCATCATGGGTCTGGACGTGGCCGACGACGGCCGGCTGTTCGTGCAGACCTGTTTCGACCAGGACAAGCTTCTGGAAACCGGCACCGCAGGTCGTTTCGACGTCATTTCCCCGGCTGGCGAATTCATCGAACAGCTGACCCTGTCCGTACCCGATTTCGACGGCGACAAGGATCGCCTGGTCTTCCTGGACGGGGTGAGTTTCCTGGTGATCCGCAGTTTCGATCAGGCCCAGCAGGCCATGATGGCGGGATTCGGAGATGATGAAGAGGAAGATGATGATCTCGGGGATGCCGAACCACTGGAAGTGGTGTATTACCGGATGCCTTGAGAGGATGCGGGGCGAGGGAAACAACCTCATCCTGGTGGGGACGGGCACCGGCCTGGCGCCCTACATGAGCATGCTGCGCAGCGAACTGGAATGTCACCTCGATTTGCACACGGTGGTCCTGTTGGGGGCGCGCCACAGCTGGGACCTGGGTTACCGCGGCGAGCTCATCGCCATGCAGCGTTACTGCCCCACTTTCCACTACATCCCGGTCATCAGCCGTCCTGGCGAGGAGATGGTGAAATGGTCGGGGCAAACCGGCTACGTGCAGGACCTGTGGGACCGCGGACTGGTGGAAATGGCCATGGGCACAAAACCCGTTCCGGCCAGCACCCACGTGCTGCTTTGCGGCAATCCCGGCATGATCGAAGGCATGATCGAAAGGCTGGGCCTGGAGGGGTTTGTCGAGGGCACCAGGCAGGAACCCGGACAGATTCATGCGGAGAAGTACTGGTAAGCGCTTGATATTCCGAACCGATTTGAATAACGCCAATTAGTTGAAAGCTTTATCAAGAGACCCCACCTGACCTCCAGCCTCACCCACCACCACCCACCCTCCCCGGGAACAACAAGACACTTCGCGCAATGGCACAGCCTTTGCGGTCCCTTGCCTCGAACGGAAATTATGCGGCGGAAACGGCCCCTACAGGGCGGTTTGCGACTGGGCCGCAAGGCAGGTTGCACGGTCCCGCCGCGGAAAGATGGCAAATCCCATCAAGCGAGGCAGTGGCTAGTGAATAGTCGAATGAAGAAAATCTCGGTTCCGGCTCTGGCGATTATTGCGCTGGTGGCCGCAAGTGGGGCGACCGATGCCCTGGCCTTCGATTATCTCGAAATCACGGTGGTAAACCCCCATATGGTGGCCGGACGACCCGCCGTGACCGTCGAGACCGATTTCAGCGTGAACGTCCGTGCGGTGAACAGCGACGGCACGACCGACCTGAACGCCGACTTCATTCACGCCCAGCTCATCTCGCCCGATGTGGCGGCGGTGTTGCCGGGGGCCAGCTACCTCTCCGGTGGCGAGTTCCAGTTCGACAACGTGCGTTTCCTGTCCGACGGCCAGCCCGTTCGTCTGCGCGTGATCGATGCCGACGACGGCTCCGTTCCGGCGGCCGATGTCTTCATCAACTGCTACAATTACGTGCACCATTTCGATCTGGGGATCCCGGGCGGCGACAAGTTCGTCGACCAGGCCATCGATGTGACGATCACCGCCCGTGACGTCAACGGTGTGGCTGTCCTGAATTTCCGCGACGACCTGACGCTCACGGCCCTGGTGGGCCATTTCCCGTCCGGCCCCACCGTTCTGGTGAGCGGTGGCAACTTCGCCCTCGGCGTGTCCACCGAGCCGGTCACCTTCTGGGGCACCGATCCGGTGACCCGGGAGAACGTGCTCACAGCCACCAACTCTGTTGTCTATCCGGGTCAGGCGAGTGCGGCCCAGGGTTCGGCCACGGTCACGCCCTTGCGTCCCGGCCCCCTGGACGGCGTCGTGCTGCTGTTGCCCGGCGAGTCCCTGACCCCGGGCGTGAGCCCCGGCAAGACGGGCCTGCCCAGCGCCCAGACCTCGGGCCAGAGCTTCGGCGGCATCTCCGCCTACGCCACCGACCTTCACTGGAACCCCGTCGAAGGCGGCGGACTGCCGAATCTGTCCTGGGTCAGCGACGACCCCAACGGCGGCGTCGTTCTGCCGGCCGGCGGCGTCATGGGCGGCAATCCCGAATCATCCCTGAACGCGACCCTCATCCGCTCCGGCACGACCCGTGTGACACTCACCGCCAGCGGCGCCGTGATCGGAACCAGCCGTAGCGACGTGGTCATCAATCCCCAGGGACTCGACCACTTCGAGTTCGACACCGGAGTGTGGAACCCGGACGACCCCCAGGTGACGACCATTCCCTTCAACATCCGGATCATCGCCCGCGACGGGGCGAACAACGTCTTTCCCCTGAACGGCGCGGTGAGTCTGCGCGTGAGAATCGGCGCGGCCGACGAGAGCGCCGACTACATCCTCACCAACAACTCGGCCTTCGTGGACGGGCGCCTCGACGCCCTGGTCCAGGTCACCAAGCGCGGGTTCAGCGCCTACATCGTGGTCGATGCTGGCGTGGTGGGAACCTCCCCTGCCTTCCAGGTGAACGCGGGTCCCGCCGAGAAGATCCTCATGTCCTTCCCCGGGGAGACCTGGGTCAACGGCCTGAACGATGAAAACTTCAGCGGCAACCAGGGCACGCCCAACGCGGTCACCGCCGGCGACATCATCACGAGCATGGATATCCGCCCCGTCGATCGCTACAACAACCTGGCCCCCGGCAGTCGCAACGTGACCTTCAGTTGCCCCTCGGGCTGGTTCGAGTTGCCCGACTACCCCGGCAACGTCATCACCATCAACAACGCCACCAGCGCGCGGGTGGTGCTGCGTTCCGCCGACCAGGCCCAGTATCTGCAGGCCGAGTCGAGCGGCATCAACCCCAACAACTCCAGCGCGGTCCAGGTATCGCCGGCCGCCTACTCCCGCATGGTCGTCGAGGCCCCGGGCGAGACACTGGACCCGGGTATCTTCGATTCCATCGAGGACGACGGCAAGATAGGCCAGGCCTCCGTGCAGGACGCCGGCGTACCCTTCGACGTGCGTGTCTTCGCCACCGATACCTACTGGAACCCCATCAGCGACCTGGATCCCGCCCTGCCGGTGAACATGGATTTCTCGAGCAGCGACGGGGCGGCCATTCTGCCGGCCAATCCCCAGTCCATCGCCGACAATGCGGGCGACTTCCAGGTGACGCTCATCACCCTGGCCGACCCCAACCACCAGACCGTGCGCGTGGATGACAACGCCAGTGCCGTGACCGCCTTTGCCTCCATCCCGGTCAAGGCCGGCGTCATCGACTACTTCGACATCGGCATCAACAACCGGACGAACCCCACGCCGAATGACGTGTTGTCGAACATCCCCGATTTCCGGGCCGGATCACTGCTGCCCAACGTGACGGTGGTGGCGCGGGACGTTTTCGGCAACCACGTGAACGACTATTCCGAAAACGTGACCCTGTACGTCAACCACGGCACGGGCATCCTCACTCCGGTGTCCATCGACCTGGGCGCGGGCCTGGGCAGCGGCACCTACCAGGGTAGCTGGCGCGGCCCCATGCAGATCAC
>DAOWLV010000240.1 GCA_030643455.1 Candidatus Krumholzibacteriia bacterium
CCGTTGGCATGGTCGTGTTGGGATATGAAAACACTTTGCCGGTGACCATCGACGACATGGTGCATCACTGCAAGGCTGTCTGCAGGGCCAGGCCTCACGTGCCGGTCATCGCGGATATGCCCTACGGAAGTTTCCATGTCTCGGCGGCCGAGACGGTGCGGCATGGACTGCGCCTGGTGAAGGAAGCCGGGGTCAGCGCCGTCAAGGTCGAAGGTGGGCGCATCCGGTCCGAAGCCATCAAGGCCCTGCTGGACGCCGAGATTCCCGTGATGGGGCATCTTGGTCTGACCCCCCAGTCGGTGAACCGGTTCGGAGGCTACCGGATCCAGGGTAGGGGAAAAGAAGCCGCGGCCACACTCCTGGACGAAGCCATGTTCCTGGAAGAGGCCGGTTGCTTCGCCATGGTCCTGGAATGTGTTCCTTCGGCGGTGGCGGAGCGTATCTCCACCCGGTTGAGTGTGCCGACCATCGGGATCGGGGCCGGTCCAGGCTGTGATGGACAGGTTCTCGTCATCCACGACATGCTGGGCCTGTTCACCGGACTCAAACCCAGATTCGTGAAACGTTACGCGGAACTGGGTGAGGCCGCGGTGCAGGCCGTGGAAAGTTATACCGCCGAGGTCAGGGCCGGATCCTTCCCCTCGGCCGAACACGAATACGGTGACGAACCCACCGGACGCCGGGACGGGAACGGAACCAATGTGAGTGGCCAGTCCGGGTACCTGGGTTCGGTCAAGGCGGATGAGGACTGACCCGCATGGAGATCTGCCGTACTTCAGTCGAGCTGGCCGCCCGGAAATCCCTGCGCGTGGACAAGCCTCTGGTGTTGGTTCCCACCATGGGCGCCCTGCATGAGGGACACCTCAGCCTGGTGCGGCTGGGGCGGAGGCTCGGTCCGGTGGTCGTGTCCATCTTCGTCAACCCGACCCAGTTCGGCGAGGGTGAGGATTTCGATGCCTATCCCCGGGATCTGGACGCTGATCTGTCCATGTTGGAATCCCTGGGCGTGGAGGCCGTCTTTGCTCCCGGGATGTCGGAAATGTACGGAGATGACGGCGAGGTGACGGTCTTACCCGGACGCCGTGCCATGGGGTTGTGTGGGGGTGATCGCCCCGGCCATTTCACCGGAGTGTTGACGGTGGTCGCCAAGCTGATCGGGGCGGTCCGACCCGATGTCGCTGTCTTCGGGCGAAAGGACGCCCAGCAGTGTCTGGTCATCGCCCAGATGGTCGAGGATCTGAAGATGGGAGTCCGGTTGATCGATGGTCCCACGATTCGTGAACCCGACGGCCTGGCCCTTTCCTCCCGCAACCGGTATCTGGACACCGGGCAGCGGGACCAGGCACTTTGTCTTTTTCGGTCCCTGACCGCGGGCCGCCAGTTGCTGGCCGCCGGTGAAAGGGGACGGGATGCCGTGGCCGCGACAATGCTGCGGGAACTGAAGGCGGCCGATGAGGTGGAATACGCCGAGGTACGGCGGGTTCCGGGGCTTGAAAATGAAAAACGAGTGACTGGCCGGATCGTGCTGGCGGTTGCGGCCAAAGTCGGTCCGGCCCGGCTCATCGACAATTTCGCACTGGAAGTGACGGACCACGGCGTGATTGATGGTTTCCTGCTGGGCGATCCCACCGGGATCTAGCGCCAGGCAACGGAGGATTTGATGAACGAAAACCACCACACTGGCCGGGATCACCTCATCGACGCGGTGGTCCTGGCGGCGGGCAAGGGCACGCGAATGAAATCTGATCTGCCCAAGGTCCTGCACCTGATCGCGGGACGGCCGCTTCTGGATCACGTACTGGATACCGTGGAAGCGGTGGGAATCGACCACACGGTAGTTGTTGTGGGCCATCAGGCGGACCTGGTGGAGAGAACCTGCCGCCGCGAGGGAATGGATTTTGTTCTTCAGGAACCACAGCTGGGGACCGGACACGCCGTCCAGGTGACGGTCGATAGCCTGCGCACCGGTGGGTACTGTGTGGTCTTGGCCGGGGATGTCCCGCTGTTGCGGACCGAGACCCTGAAGCGACTCATCGGTGGTACCGTGTCAAGCGGCGCGGCTTGCGTTGTGCTCACCTGTCTGGTGGAGGATGCGGGTGCTTACGGGCGCATCGTGAAGGATGCGGCCGGGCGCATCCGGAAAATCGTCGAGGCACGGGATGCCAGCGAGGCCGAGCTGGCCATCGGCGAATACAACACCGGCGTGTTCTGTTTCAAGACCGACCTGTTGATTGAAGCGCTGGACAACCTGACCACCGACAACCAGCAGGGCGAGTACTACCTGACCGACACGGTGGCCTACCTGGTGGGTGCCGGGTATCCGGTCGAAGCGGTCGCCACCAATGACCCCGACGAAGTGGTGGGCATCAACACCGTCGATGAACTGGCGGAAGCGGAAATACTGCTGGCCCGCCGCGGGGAATGACATGGACCGGCTCTACACACCCTGGAGGTTCGCCTACGTGACCGGACGCAACAAGGAACAGGGGTGTGTTTTCTGCAACCGCCTGGAATGCGACGACAGGGAGAATTTCGTTCTGCATCGCGGGGAGCATTGGTATCTTATCATGAACCTCTATCCCTACAACGGGGGACACATGTTGTGCGTGCTCAACCGCCACGTGCCCATGCTCAGCGATTGCACGGTGGCCGAACTGGCGGAGATGGGCACCCTGCTGCGGATCATGGAGGCCTCCCTGATGGAGGCGTTCAATCCTGAAGGGATCAACTGCGGCTACAATGGCGGGATCAGCGCCGGGGCCGGAATTCCCGAACATCTCCATGTCCATATGCTGCCCCGCTGGGCAGGAGACACGAATTTCATGAGCACCATCGGCGAAACACGGGTGATGCCCCTGACCCTCGACCAGAGTTACGAAATGCTGCAGCCTATCGTCGCCAAGCTGGTGAAGGCTTCCTGTTGAAAGGCCGGCTGAACACCTGGCTCCTGATACTGGTGGCAATCTGCGCCCTGTCGCTGTGGTTCGGCAAGGACCTGGTGCGGAAAGGAACGGGATTTTCCAGGGAAGAACCCGTTCCAACCCGGGCTGAGACGACCTTCGCCATGTCGGCGGAGGAAACCCCGATCCACCTGGTGGTTCTCAACGGGACCAGTGAGTCGGGTCTGGCCCGGGAGGTCAGCTTGTTGCTGGGCCGGGTCGGTTGCGTGGCCGAAAGTTTCGGAAACGCTCCCCACCGGGATTTCGCCCGGTCCCTTCTGGTCAACCGGCGGTTGTCCGACCGCCATGCGGGCGCCCTGGCACGCCGCCTGGGAGGTGTCCGGGTCATCCGGGAATGGGACGGCCGTGCGGGCGAGGATGCCGTCCTGGTTCTGGGCGCCGATTGCCAGAGTCTGACAGAATTTCTTGATGGCGAAGGAAAGGCACAGGGGCGTTGGTCCGGTCAATGACGGCAGGTCGAGGCCGACGAAAGGAAAAGAGCTGTTTCCGATCAGGTAAGCCGCGTATTATTGTCTCAGCAACTTGACTGGTCCAGAATGGGGATGGGCCCCTAATGGGTCAGGAAACGGCCACAGGCCGGTACCCACCGGGAAAGATCGAGGCTGATGAAAAAGTCTTTAGGCACAGTTGCCCTGACCCTGATGCTGGGCGTTCTGATCGGGGCCATCTTCAGCGAGGTGATCGGCCTGTTCCTCAGCGAGGGGAGTGTGGCTGAACAGCTGTTCGTAAGGTACATTTCCTTTGGGCCCGAAGTGACCCACTGGAATCTGGTCATCATCGATTTGACGTTCGGTTTCGAGATACACTTCAACCTCATGAGCGTTATCGGGGTGTTTGTCGCCTCGCAATTGCTCAGATGGTACCGCTAACCGCCCTTTTGGAGGTTGCTCCTGATGAATTCCTTTGTTGCCATCATTCCCGGAATGGCCGGCTGGTCCGAACTTCTGCTGATCCTGGCCCTGGCCCTGATCCTTTTCGGTCCCAAACGTCTGCCGGAAATCGCGGAGGCCATGGGTAAGTCCATCCGCAAGTTCAAGTCGGCCACGCAGAACGCGACGGACGAGGTGAAGCGCGAGATCGATGACGTGGGCCGGGCGATGAATGACGAAACCCCGTCCGAGGATGACCGGAAGAACGACACAAGTCAGAGCTGACGAGTGGAGAGGCGCCCTTGAATCTTGCCCAGCTTCTTGATCAGCTCAAGGTCGACGAACGATTTTTGCGCAATGTAACCCGGTGGGAGGTTATCCCGCCGGAGGCCGGCCACTACGCCGAATTCCCTTCCAGCCTCGATTCCCGGCTCATCGACGTCCTGAAAAACCGGGGCGTCGACCGTCTGTACAGCCATCAGGCCGAAGCGGTGGATCTGGCCCGCGAGGGTCACTCCTTCGTGGTTCCCACTCCAACGGCCAGCGGAAAGACTCTCTGTTACAACCTGCCGGTCCTGGACACGATCCTGCATGACAACCAGGCACGAGCATTGTATCTGTTCCCCACCAAGGCCCTCAGCCAGGATCAGATGCACGAGATCCACGGCATCGTCACGGACCTGGGGGAAGACATCAAGACCTTCACCTTCGATGGTGACACCCCCGAAACGGCTCGCCGGGCCATCCGCAGCAGCGGTCATATCGTGGTGACCAATCCGGATATGCTCCACCAGGGCATCCTGCCCCACCACACCCTGTGGGTGAAACTTTTCGAGAATCTGAAATACGTGGTGGTCGACGAGGTGCACAACTACCGGGGAGTGTTCGGCAGCCACGTGGGCAACGTCATTCGCCGATTGCGCCGCGTGGCCAACTTCTACGGCAGCGATCCCCAGTTCATTTGCTGTTCCGCCACCATTGCCAATCCTCGGGAGCTGGCTGCCAGACTGACGGGTCTGGACATGAAGACCGTTGACCGCAACGGGGCTCCGAGGGGTCAGAAGCACTTCATCTTCTACAATCCCCCGGTGGTCAATCAGGAACTGGGAATCCGGCGTTCGGTGATCAAGACCACCCGAACGATAGCCGAACGGTTCATGTCTTCCGGAACCCAGCTCATTGTCTTTGCGCGCAGCCGGATGCGGGTCGAGCTTCTGTTGACCTACCTGGAAAAGGCGGGTCGACGGGTGGGGATCAAGAGTGGGGAGGTGCGTGGGTACAGGGGGGGCTACCTGCCCAGCGAACGCCGGGCCATCGAGAAGGGCCTGCGTGATGGCTCGGTCACCACCGTGGTGTCGACCAACGCGCTGGAACTCGGGATCGACATCGGACGCCTGGATGTCTGCGTCATGGCCGGTTACGCAGGGACCGTGGCCAGCACCTGGCAGCAGGCGGGCCGGGCCGGGCGGCGCCAGAATCTCAGTGCGGTGGTCCTGGTCGCATCGAGCAGCCCCGCCGACCAGTACATCATCAACAATCCGGACTACTTTTTCGGCCGCAGCCCCGAACACGCTTCCCTGGATCCCGACAATCTGGTGATCCTCATGAGCCACCTCAAATGCGCGGCCTTCGAACTGCCCTTCCTCGCCGAGGAAACTTTCGGCGACCGTCAGGTGACGGAAATCCTGGATTACCGGGCCGACATGAAGGTGCTCCACCACAGCGGTGACCGATACCACTGGATGAGCGACACCTATCCCGCCGAGGACGTGAGCCTGCGTAGCGCCGCGCCCGACAACGTGGTCATCATCGACC
>DAOWLV010000317.1 GCA_030643455.1 Candidatus Krumholzibacteriia bacterium
CTCCTCGCAGAAACGATCGGTCAACTTCTGGACTGCGTCCCTGTCACCGTGGAATTCGTCCTCGGTGATGGCCCCGTCCTTTTGTTCCTTTTTCAGGGTGTCGTTGGCTTCCTGGCGCACCTTGCGCACGGCGATCTTGCCTTCCTCGGCGACTTCACGGGCCTGCTTGCCGAGCTCTTTGCGACTGTCTTCGGTCAGTTCCGGTATCTGGATCCGGATCATCATGCCATCGCTGGTGGGGTTGAAACCCAGATTGCCGGCCTGGATCGCCTTTTCGATCTCACCGATGGCGCCGCGGTCGAAAGGTTTCACCGTCAGCAGGCGGGGTTCCGGAACCGCCACCGTCGCCAGCTGGTTCAGGGGTGTGAGCGCCCCGTAGTACTCGACCTTGACCCCATCGAGCATGGCGGGCGTGGCCTTGCCGGTGCGGATGCGGCTCAGACGACCCTTCACCATCTCGATGGTTTCCTCCATGGACATTTCAGCGTTTTCCCTGGCTTCGGTGCTCATCACTGGGCCTCCTTCTTGATCCAGGTTCCCGGTTGCTCACCGGAAATGACGTTGACGAGGTTGTTCGGATCGGAGATATCGAATACGAACATCGGCAGCCCCTGTTCCGAACAAAGGGTAACAGCGGTGAGGTCCATGACCTCCAGACGCTTGTCGATGACCTCGTCGTAGGTCAGCTTTTCGAAGCGTTGGGCGTCCTCGTGCTTGTGCGGATCCTTGTCGTAGACCCCGTCCACCTGGGTGCCTTTGAGCAGGGCATCCGCACTTATCTCCAGGGCCCGCAGGGCAGCAGCCGTATCGGTGGTGAAATAGGGGTTGCCGGTTCCACCGGCGAAGAGAAGGACATGCCCGGACTGCATCAGGGCCAGGGCGTCGTCCCGCGCAAAGGACTTGGTCAGCGGGCGCTGCTCCCGGGGACTCAGGACCTTGGCCCGCAGGCCTTCGGCCCGCAGGTAGTCGCGCAGGATGGCCGCGTTCATCACCGTGCCGAGCATACCCACGTTGTCGGCCGTCACCCGGTCGACGATTTCCAGGTTGGCCGAACGGGCACGGAAGATGTTTCCGGCCCCGACCACGATGCCCACCTGGACTCCTTGCTGCACGACCTGGGCCACGGCCTGGGCCAGGCCGGTCAGCTTCCGGTGGCTGTACTGCTCGCCAGCGGACATCAGGGCTTCGCCGCTCATTTTCAGGAGGATTCGCGTGAATTTCAACGGTGGGCGACCTTTCCGTGTAGGATCCCACCAGAGGGGGACCGCAATCATCCCTGCTGAGCCGGTCCTCCGCCGGAGGCCGGCCTATCCCAAAAAATTCCGAAAAAAAGCCCGGGCACATGACCCGGGCTATGAAACGCTCCTGGCTAACCGCCGATCTGGAAGCGCGCAAAACGCTTGATCTGCATGTTCTCGCCCAGGGAGCCGATGATGGACTTGAGATAGTCCTCCACCGTCACATCAGGGTCCTTCACGTATTTCTGTTCGAGCAGGACGATTTCACTGTAATACTTGTCAACCTTGCCATCAACAATCTTGTCGATGATCTCCGCGGGCTTGCCCTGATCCTGCATCTGGGCCCGGTAGATTTCCTTCTCCTTGTCGATCAGAGCCGAATCGACCTCATCCCGGGTCACGGCCATGGGACTGGCCGCGGCGATATGCATGGCCACGTTGTGGACAAATTCCTGGAAATCATCCGTCCGGGCCACGAAATCGGTTTCACATGCGACTTCCAGCAATACCCCGACCTTGCCACCCATGTGGATATAACTGCCCACGACACCCTGGCTGGTGGTCCGGCCTTCCTTCTTGGAAGCCGAGGCGATTCCCTTCTTGCGCAGGTACTCGCCGGCTTTTTCCATCTCGCCGTCTGACTCCTTGAGAGCCTTCTTGCAATCCATCATGCCTGCGCCGGTGGCCTCACGCAGTTCCTTGACCATCTTCGCGGTGATTTCCATGACTCCTCCAGATCTCCCGGTCCTACCCGCATTCGGGGCCGCAGAGGGAGAGTTGTTGAAACTTCCTGAACGAATTCTGAACAATTTCCGGAATGATCGGTGGAACGATCACCGGTCCCTTTACCGTAGGGAGGCCCGACCCCGGTTGGGGCCAGGCCCGCCCGCATTCATCCCCGCAAAAAAACAGGGTCAATCCTGTTTGGTGGACTGTCCCGAACCCTCGGCGGCTTCTACCGCTTCGGATTTTACTGCGGGTTCGGTTGCTTCGGTGGCTTCGGTGGCTTCCGTTGCTTCCGCTGATTCCTTTTTTTCCGTTGAGGGGGGCGTCACGCCCGCTGCCTCGACCTTGCTGTCGTCACCGGCCAGCGTGGCACTGGCGGCCTTGGGCTCTTCTTTCGCCGCAGCCATGTCCACACCCTGATCCTGGCCTTCGGCCTTCGTATTGCGGCCCTCTTCGATGGATTCGGCTACCACCCTGGTAAACAGGGTGATGGCGCGGATCGCGTCATCGTTGCCGGGGATGGGAAAAGTGACGAGGGTGGGATCGCAGTTGGTGTCTACGATGCCGATGACCGGAATACCCAGCTTGTTGGCCTCGCGCACGGCGGTTTCTTCCTCGGCGGTGTCCACGATGAACACTGCGTCCGGAACGCCCTTCATCTTGCGGATGCCACCCAGGTTGGTGTTGAGTTTCTCGAACTTGCGGCTGTACTCGAGCTGCTCCTTCTTGGAGAAATTCTCCATGCGGCCGTCGCTCATCATGGCTTCGATCTCATCCAGCTTCTGGACGCTCTTGTAGATGGTCTGGTGGTTGGTCAACATGCCGCCCAGCCAGCGCTCGGTCACATAGGGCATGCCGGCTTTTTCGGCCATCTCGCGGATGGCGACCTTGGCCTGCTTCTTGGTGCCGACAAAAAGGACGGTCCCGCCCTTGGCCCCGACGGTCTTGAGGAAGTTGCAGGCCTTGTTCAGGGCCCGCAGGGTCCTCTGCAAATCGATGATGTAGATGCCGCCCCGGGCAATGAAGATGTAGGGCTTCATCTTGGGATTCCACTTGCGGGTCTGGTGTCCGAAATGGACTCCCGCTTCCAACAGGTCTTTCAGACCGACGTTAGCCATGATTTCCTCCAAAAAACAAAGGTTGAGCCTCCCCGACCATCACAGGAGATGGAAAAACACCCCAGAGTATCGAGCCAGGTGCCACCTGTTCCGTCCCTCCGGCCGGGTGTGTGATTTACAGTCTGCTGCCCGCCATTTCGCCGACAGCAGGACCGTTCGACGCCAAACGCTGGATCCGAAACATCCGGCCTAGCGTTTGGAGAACTGGAACCGCTTCCTGGCGCCCGGCTGACCGTACTTCTTGCGTTCCACCATACGGGAATCGCGAGTAAGGTATCCATGCCTGCGCAGAGGTTTGCGGTAATCTTCGTTGGCGACCACGAGAGCTCGGGCCAGACCGTGACGCAAAGCGCCGGCCTGACCTGAAGTACCGCCGCCCTTGACTGTGCACCAGATGTCGAAATCTCCCTCGACACCCAGGCTGGTCAACGGCCGGAGGGCCTGTTGGCGCACCGCTTCACCGAAATATTCCTCCACGGTCCGGTTGTTGACCTTGATCGTACCGGAGCCCTGGGTGAGCCAGACGCGGGCGACGGCGGTTTTCCGGCGTCCCGTGGCGTAATATCTTTCTTCCAACTTTTCTTCCTCCAAGCGAGCGCGGCCCCACGGCCGTCGCTCAGGTCTTTCAGGTCATGCAGGAAACACCGCGGATAATGCAGTCCCTACAGTTCGACATTCTTCGGCTGCTGCGGTCCGTGGGGATGTTCCCCGCCCGCGTACACCCTCAGGTTCGTCAGTTGCTTGCGTCCGAGGCGGGTCTTGGGCAGCATGCCCTTCACGGCCCGCAGAATGACTTCCTCGGGGCGTTTTTCCATCAGCTTCTTCATCGTGGTCACCCGCTGGCCACCCATGTAACCGGTGTGGCTCAGGTAGACCTTCTGTTCGCGCTTCTGGCCGGTAATCTTGACCTTGGCGGCGTTCAGGACGATGACGTTGTCGCCCATGTCCAGATTCGCCGTGAAGGTGGGCTTGTGCTTGCCCCTCAAGAAAACAGCCACCTGGGTGGCAAGACGGCCCAGAACGACGTCCTCGGCATCCACAACCAGCCAGTCCTTGGCAATTTCATCCAACTTCATGCTGTACGTCTTCACGGATTTTCTCCTCGAAATGCCGGTCTCACGGGTTGATACCGTGGGAATCAAAACCACCGAACACAAACGCGCACCTGCGCGTCGGCCGAATTCAGCGGTCGCGTAACCTTGTTTACTGCAATAAGAAACGCCGAAATTCCACAAATTATCGGCTCATTCTCAACACTTGGTCAGGTCGGATAAATCGGGAAAATCCGCCCGTTGCAGGACGGGTAAACTAGCAAAGGGAAAGAACTTTGTCAAG
>DAOWLV010000383.1 GCA_030643455.1 Candidatus Krumholzibacteriia bacterium
ATGGTTGGTGCAGTCGAAAAAATCAAATCAGGAGTGGATTAATCCTGAATTTGAAAATCATTCGGCGATATGCCCGGATTATTCGGAATATGTGGTATAATTTAATCAGCTTGGTGTAGCCCGATCCGGGATTACTTCCAGTTCCGGGTTGTGGTCACACTCCAGCCTGATAGGGGGAAGATTATGCGCAAGACGGTATCGATGATTTCGGTTTTGTTGATGGTCTGTCTGACTGGAACGGTTTTGGCCGATGATTACTGGGGCGGTCCTCCGCCCGACACCTGGGATCGTGGTGGGCCGGGTACGACCTTCCAGCACTGGGATTTTTCCAATCAGGAAATGTTCGAGCCGGAAATCTGGGACAATCCCAACGGGACTCCCTGGGTCGAATTCGATCCACCCACCGGCTGGGTATGGGGTGAATGGGAGTGCCCTCCGGATTTGGACCCCAATGGCTTCGTAACTGGTTGGCATTGTGATAATCCCGACGGCGGCACCATCACCTTGACCATTCCCAACACCGACGATCCGGAAGGGACGAAGTGGATCTTCATGCAGGTGACGAGCTCCAAGTTCCCCGCCGGTGGTGTCAGTGTTTCCGGACAGGGTGGAAATCCGGGTGGGTACACCAGTGGAACCTGGCAGACTGGTCTGCCCCACATCCAGTGGCCACCTCCCGCGCCCCCGGGCGGCGCGTGGTATACCTACAATTTCGGCCTTTTTATCGAGCCCAATCCGGAATCGGAAACCATCACCCTGTCCTTTCCCTTCTGCAGCGTGGTCGATCAGATCGTGGTCGACACCATCTGCACGCATATTCCCGTGGCGGTCGAGGATAGTTCCTGGAGCCGGGTGAAGGCCCTGTTCAGGTAGGAAGATATAGGCCATAATTACCTCCCGAGGGGATCCGGGCTGGACCCGGTCCCTTCGGTGGGGTGTAGCCCCCGAGAGGCCTTTTTCTGTCGGGAAAGGGAGGCGATATAGTGTTCCGCATTTTGATCTTGATTGCCATGATCGCCTTGGCCGGAAACGCGTCTGCCGACATCATTGATATCAGTTTCCCCGAATTGACCGGGGACTATGAAACGGGATGGCTGCCCCCTGATATCGTGCCCGTGACGCGCTCGACCACCTTCATGTTTCCCCCCGATGTCGAAAGCTTCGAAGGATTGCGTCTGGTTCTCTCGGGGGACTGGACTGAAGGAGTGGTCGTTTGCAGCAACGCCATGGGCTTTCCTGACACCACCAGTTTTACACCGGGCCTGACCATGATTCTCAAGGCGCCCCAGGCTTTCGAGGGCTTTTTCTATTCCATGGTGGAACCGCCAAATGGATCGTTTGCCGAGTGGAGCGCGACTTTTGAATTTTGTTGCCCACCTGGAAGCGAGGCCCCCAATCTCCTTCTGGGAGAGGTGATTTCCGCGGAACTATTCTGTGATCATATGCTCATCCTGCCCTGCAACGTGGTGGTCGATTCATATGGAGACGTGACGGAAGTTCGCCTGGAAGCCCATGGCGCGGTTCCCCTGGAGGGGTCTTCGTGGGGAGGCCTGAAGTCACTTTTCCGCTAGCAGGCTGACGCCAGAACGAGTTTTTCACCAACCTGCTAGTGCGGTTTTTCGGGGGAACCCGCCTTGACCGGGTTCCTTCGGTTGTCGCGGTGGTCGTGTTCAGTCACCTGGTCAAAACCATCTTCCTGGAATGCACCACCCCATCGGCGACCAGTTTGTAAAAGTAGATGCCGCTCGCTACCGGTAATCCTCTATCGTCCGTGGCGTCCCACTTCACGGTGTGATTCCCCGGCAAGACGTACCCGTTTTCGAGTTCCCGGATCACCCGGCCCGCCACATCATGGATCACCAATCGGACCTGGCCCGGTTTGTCGGTGCGATACCTGATCATCGTGACAGGATTGAACGGGTTGGGAATATTCTGATCGAGCGGCACGGCCAGCCCCAAGGGGCTGTCTCCAACCGCTCCCACGAAGTCGCCGTATTCATCGATGAGATCGACGATACCCCCGTTGACCGAAAACTCCCAGTAGTGGTTGAACATGCAGCCGGAGGGGCAGTCACCCCACCCCTCCTTGAAGGTGTAGAGTCCCAGCTGGGTGGTGAAGATGTCGCTTCCATCACCACCGATGGCGGTAGGTCCGGCATAGAGGATACCCTCGACCTGTTCGTAGATGGGTGCGAGTACCATCGGGTGGTAAAGGGCCTCAAACTCGAGATACAGGTTGTTATGATTGAGGGGATTGACTGTTACAGGGCCATATTCCTCGTTCAAGACGTTGAATTCCGTGAAATCACCTGCCTCGTAATCCTCCCAGGCTTCATCGGAAAGACCCAGCACGATGACTCCCGGCAGCCAGGAAGGAAATACATGAATATCGGCAACGGCAGGATAGGCGGCCCGGATTGCCGTGAGATCCTGAGCGATCTGGGCAACAAGGGCAGCAGGGGCAAGTAATTCCCCGGAAAGTTCGAGCCCGAGAATATCCTCGTCCTCATAAGGGGGGGGGGTCGCTAGACCAGGTGTGGTGGCCAGAAAAACCACCAATATGCAGATAGTGACTAGAGTTCTCATACCGCCCACCCCTTCATTGATCCAGTTCCGTGAATCTGTTGATCTAGTTACTGAACTAAAAGTATTAAAAAAGCTGGAGTGGGTCAAAGACCGCGGGACTCCGCTTTCTCCACCGCCCGATCCACAAAGGCCCGCAACTCGTACATCTCATCGGCGCTCAAGCCCTGGCCGATCACCGCCGCTCCATAGACAAAAACGCTCAACCCCAGGGAGGCGGGAAAGGCGAAAAAGCCCCAGGCGAATTCGCCGACGGTGGTCTGGGCCCAGCCGAACATCAGGCCCGCCAGGCCGCACAAACCCAGGAAGGCGTAGAGAGCCATGAAGCCGGTCCACACGTTTGGAGCGGGGCTGTATCGGCCGACCAGTTGGGTGCCATCGGGTCCGTCCGCCATTTCCAGGTTCAAGAAGGGCGACAAGAGGGAACGGCGCTCGGCAGGCACCTGGAGGAAAGCGTGGCAACGGACGATCTGACCGGCGAGGGTGGCTTCCGGTTTCTCCAGCTGAAGCCGAAGCTGTTCCAGGACTGCGGAGCCGTCGCCGGACACGGGAATCCGGAATCGGGGCCGCATGCGGGGGCGTTGGGCCATGATGTTCTCCTCTCGGGACTCAGAGGGTGGACTGGCCCGGCCAGGCCTCCGCCACCGCCCGCGAAAGATCCCGGGGGCGGAATGGTTTGGCCAGGAAACCGCGGGCTCCGGCATCCGCCAGGTTCTGCACCTCGTGGTTCGCGGTGGCTCCGGACATGAGGAGGACGGACACGGCGGGATTTATTTCTTTCAGGGCGCGAAACACCTCGGGTCCACCCATCCGGGGCATGATCATGTCCAGCAGGACAAGACTGAAATCCCCGGGGGACTGCCGGTAGAGCTCGACACCTTCC
>DAOWLV010000276.1 GCA_030643455.1 Candidatus Krumholzibacteriia bacterium
ATGAAAAAAGCGGTCACGGTTCTCGATCCCTATCTGCAGGAACTCAAGGAGGGCGGCGTGAGGTCGTCCGGCAAGATCCTGATGGCGACGGTCAAGGGTGACGTGCACGACATCGGCAAGAACATCGTCGGCGTGGTGCTGGGCTGCAACAACTACGAGATCATCGACCTGGGCGTGATGGTGCCGGTGGCGAAGATCATCGAGGTCGCCAAAAACGAGAACGTGGACATGGTGGGCCTGAGCGGCCTGATCACTCCGTCCCTTTCCGAGATGACCCACGTGGCCCAGGAAATGGACCGGGCCGGTTTGGACATTCCCCTGCTGATCGGAGGCGCCACCACCAGTCGTGTCCACACCGCCGTGAAAATCGCCCCGTCCTATGGGCCGGGCGTGTTCCATGTCAAAGATGCCTCACGCGCCGTGTCGGTGATCGGGACCCTGATCAACCCCGAAACCCGTGAAGCAGCCACGGTCAAGGTGCGGCAGGACTATGAAAAAGTGCGCGTGGAAAGGGAAGCGGCCGCCTCGAAAAAGAAACTGATGCCACTTGCCGAGGCGCGGGCCAACGCCCTGGCACTGGACTGGTCGGGATATGAACCTCCGCAGCCGGTCCGCCCCGGGATTCATGTCCTGGAGGACTTCGACCTTGATAAACTGCGGCCGTACATCGACTGGACCCCTTTCTTTCACACCTGGCGGCTGCCCGGCCGATACCCGAATATCTTCGACGATCCCGAAGCAGGAACCGAGGCCAGGCGCCTGATGGACGACGCCCAGGTCATCCTGGACGAACTCATTGCCGGCGGAGAGCTGAAGGCCTCCGCGATCCTGGGCCTGTTTTCGGCCGAGCGCGACGGAGACGACCTGGTCCTGTTCACCGATGACCAGCGCTCCACCGAACTGCGCCGGGTGCCCTTTCTGCGTCAGCAGCGCCGCAGCTCCGGCGGCAGGCCGAACCACAGCCTGGTCGATTTCGTGGCGCCCCGGGGTTCGGGGCTGAAGGATTGGGTGGGCGGATTCGTGGTCACTGCCGGCCTGGGCGCCAGCGAGGCCGCGGCTCGGCGGGAAGCGGACGACGACGATTACCGTTCCATCATGGTCAAGGCCCTCGCCGATCGCCTCGCCGAAGCCTTCGCCGAGTATCTGCATCTGGAGGTCAGGCGCCAGTACTGGGGCTACGCCCCTGATGAAAACCTCGACAACAAGGAACTCATCGAGGAAAAATACCGCGGTATCCGGCCGGCCCCGGGTTATCCCGCCTGTCCGGACCACCTGGCGAAGCGGTTCCTTTTCGAGTTGCTTGATGCCGAGGCTAAAACCGGCGTCGTTTTGACCGAAAACTGTGCCATGGACCCCGCCGCGAGCGTGGCCGGCTGGTATTTCAGTCATCCGGAATCGAAATACTTCGGGATGGGTCGTGTCAACCACGACCAGGTAGCCGATTACGCAGCCCGCGCGGGCATCAGCGAAAAAGAAGCCGCTGCCTGGCTGGCGGCGAACCTGGACTGAAACACGGGAATTCGAAAGAGAACTCATGCACGTCATCGAACATCTGGACAAGGCCGACAATCCACTCTTCAGCTTCGAGATCATTCCGCCGCCGCGGGGCAAGACGGTCCGCGACATCATCGACATGGTCGAGCAGATCGCCCCGGTGAATCCCCCGTTCATCGACGTGACCAGCCATATGGCCGAAGCCACCTACGAGGAGCAGAAAGACGGTTCCATCAAGCGCAAGGTCAGGAAAAAGCGGCCGGGAACGATCAGCATCTGCGGCATCATCCAGAATCGCTACGGGATCGACACGGTGCCCCATCTGCTGTGCACAGGGTTCACTCGCGAGGAAACGGAAGACGCGACCATCGAACTGAACTATCTGGGCATCCACAACGTACTGGCGATCCGTGGAGACGAATCCAACTACAACAAGGTGCTGAGCTCCGGCCGGACCCGGAACATCTACGCCAGTGATCTGGTCAAGCAGCTCATCGATCTGCGCGAGGCCAAATTCCTGGACGATATCGCCAACAGCGAGGCCATCAACTTCTGCATCGGGGTGGGCGGTTATCCCGAAAAACACATCGAGGCCCCCAACCTGAAAACAGACATCGCGAACATGAAAGCCAAGGTCGACGCGGGCGCCGACTACATCGTGACCCAGATGTTTTTCGACAACGCCGATTTCCACAATTACGTGAAACTGTGCCGGCAGGCGGGCATCGAGGTGCCGATCATTCCGGGCATCAAGCTCATCGACGGCGTTCGCCAGCTGAACTCGTTGGCCAAGCATTTCCACGTCAGCATTCCGGACGAACTGGTGGACGAGATCATGGAGTCCCCCAAGAACGTCAAGGAGATCGGGCGGGCCTGGGGCAGGAAACAGGTCGAGGAATTGCTGGGCGCCGGCGTGGAATGTGTTCATTTCTACGTGATGAACGATGCCTCACCCTCGGTGAAGATCATTCAGGAACTCACCTGATCGACATTTACATCCCTGATTATTGGGTTGCGGTCCCGAGTCCCGCATTGTAGGGTTCTGCTCGTCAGACCATGCCGCAGCGCACGGCCACAAGGATGTGGCCTCGACCATCGCTGAAGGGATTCAGGACGCGCACCATGTCTTCAGACGTAGAAGTATGCCGTCTTCTTTATGTTCACCGGGATCCGGCCCTTGCCGATCGTATCCGCGGTCTGCTGGGGTGTGCCTCCTCCGGCGACGATGAACCCGGTTTCCGGGTGGCCCACCTGACACACCTGACCGACACGCTTACCTACCTGAAGATCAGCCCGGTGGATCTGGTCCTGATCGGTCCCGACCCGGCGGGATCCGGCCTGGTGGAGTCGGTCGCCGAACTGAGCGCCACCCATCCCGAAGTGCCTATCGTCGCCCTACTGACCTCGCCGACCAGCGAGGAAAGAATCGCCGTCCGCAAAGCCGGGGCCCGGGAATGCCTGTCGGCGGATGAATTCGACCACCATATCTGGACCCGGACGTTCGAATTCTGCCGGCGGGAGATGACCCTAAGCAGGGAACTGGCCCAGGTCACCGCACGGCTGGACTGGCTGGTCCACATGGACTCGCTGACCGACCTGTTGAACCGCAAGGGCATGGAACGGGCCATCATGGAGGAACTGGCCCGCTGCCGCCGGGAGGGCGACGAACTCCTGATCCTGCTGGTGGACCTGGACGACTTTTCGCGCATCAACGCCACAATGGGCCACGGCGTGGGGGATCTGGTGCTGGTGGGGGCGGCCCGCCGCATCAAGGAATCGGTCCGTGACCAGGACAAGGTCGGGCGCTGCGGAACCGACCGTTTCGTGATCATGCTGCCGGAGACCGAGGTGGCTGCCGGCGAAGTCATCGCCGAGAAGATCCGCCTGGCCATCAGCCGCGACGTGATCAAGGCCGGCGGGGAATCCCTAACCACGACCGCGAGCCTGGGATTGACCGCCATCAGTCCCACTTCCCTGTCCTTCGACGAAGTGCTGGCCAAGGCCCACTTCGTCCTTCAGCGCAGCAAACTCAAGGGTAAGAACCGGGTGGCCCGGGCGGCCAGCCTGGAGGAAGTCGGCATGATCCGCCCCGTGGCCGCGGGTCCCGAAATGGTACGAGCCCTGCTCAGGGGCAACGTGCTCGAGGTGTCCAGCCAGCCCATCGTCAACCTGTCCGACGGCCGCATCGTCTCGCGCGAGATGTTGATCCGTGGGCCCGAGGGGCCTTTGCGCCGCCCCGACCACCTGTTCAGTTTCTGCCAGGAGAACGATATCACAACCGCCGTGGATCTACGTTGTCTGAAACTGTGCGCCGCGGCGGCGGGGCGCCTGGGGGCCAACGGCCACTTCCATGTGAACATCATGCCGGCCACCCTTCTTCAGACCGATCCGGACGAACTGATTCGTGTGCTCAGCGGCAACGGAAACGACGGCCAGTGCTGTCTCGAAATCAGCGAGCAACAACTGCTGGGTGATCCCTCGGTGCTGGTGCCACCAGTCCAGGCCATGCAGGCCGCCGGCATCCGGATCGCCATCGACGACGTGGGCTACGGCAACAGCTGCCTCGAGGGCCTGATCATGCTGCATCCGGAGGTGATGAAGATCGACAAGCGCCTGGTTCGCGGCCTGGCCGTCGATCCGGAAATGCGGAAGGCCCTGGCTCGGCTATTGAAGGTGGCGGATGTGCTGGAGGCCGAAGTCGTGGCCGAGGGCATCGAGAATACGGAGGATTACCACATCCTGGTGGACATGGGCGTGCGCCTGGGGCAGGGCTACCTGTTCGGGCGGCCCTGCATGTGTTCCCAGGATCCCGTCATGAACGGGAAAAAGAAGCATGGAAAGCCCGGTGCGAGGGCCAAAGCCTAGCCTGCCAGATCCCCGATTTCCTTTTCCACCGCCTCGAGAATCGCGCAGGATCCAACCAGTTCCTGCATCGCCGTGTGGTCGGGGTAAAGGGACCGGTCCTCGTCCAGGAACTCCACCTTGGTCCTGATGACTTTCCGCGCCGCGTCCACGCCTTTGCCCGGCTGGAAATCCCGCAGGTCCAGGGCCTGGGCCGCACCCATGAATTCGATGCCCAGCACGCCGTAGGCGTTGTCGAGGATCTGCTGGTTCTTCAGCGCGGTGTTCATGCCCATGGACACGAAGTCCTCCTGGTCGGCCGCCGCGGGAATCGAGGCCACGGATGCCGGCGCGGACAGGATGCGCTGCTCGACGATCAAACTGTCGGCGGTGTACTGGCTGAGCATCATGCCGCTGAACATGCCGGCGCCCCTGGTCAAAAATGCCGGCAGTCCGGCGCTCAACGCGGGGTTCAGCATCCGGTTCAATCGCCGCTCCGAGAGGACGCTGATCATGGTGATCGCCTGGCCGGCCATCTCCATGGGCAGGGACACGGGCGTGCCCTGGAAATTCGCGCCCGTCTGGAAGGTGCCATTTTCCGGGAAGTAGATGGGGTTGTCGCCCACGCCGTTCAGTTCG
>DAOWLV010000305.1 GCA_030643455.1 Candidatus Krumholzibacteriia bacterium
GGCGGAAGCTGGTCAGGGGGCGGTGCTGGAACGACCCGATCGTGGCGAAATCCGGGACTTGCCGAAGCGTGGCTCCGTGCCCCTGGACCGGGCCCTGCTGGCCACCGGATTCCCATACGTGCGGGACGAGACTGTGGACCGGAATACGGGCCTGGTCGGGGATTTCCTGAAGGCCCAATGTCACGGCGTCCGTCGGGGTGGGAGCGCCGCGATCGACCTGGCCCATGTGGCGGCCGGTAAGCTGGACGGCTACTGGGAATGGCGTCTGCGCCCCTGGGATACCGCCGCCGGCACACTCGTCGCCCGGGAAGCCGGGGCCCTGGTCACCGACTTCGAGGGTCGGGACATCCCGATTCCCGTCGAACATATCGTGGCGGCGGCACCGGATCTTCATGAACGGATGCGAGAGATTCTGGCACCGGTTCTGGCCGTCGCCAAAGGTGAAACGGAGGTGACCGATGAGTAGTGAATTGCGGGTCGTTGTAACCACGTTTCCGGACCGGGAATCCGCCGAAAAAACGGCGGGATTGATGGTGGACGCCGGCCTGGCCGTCTGTGCCCAGGTCGGGGCGGACCTGGTGTCGTTCTATCGCTGGGACGGGTCGGTCAAGCGCGATGAAGAAGTGGCGGTGACGTTCAAGGTCCTTCACGCCCGCTTCGATCTGTTCACAGGCGAACTCAATCTGCAGCATCCGTACGACGTTCCGCAGATCATCGCCTGGCCGCCCGATTTCGTGAACAAGGCCTACCTGGATTGGGCGAAAGGCAAGAAACCTTGAAGTGGCGGAATCGAATAATTCTGCTGGCTGTCCTGGTTGTGGTTGCCTTGCCCGTGATGATGGGGGCCGCCTTGGGTTCCCCGGAAGAAGGCGTCGCTCCGGAGGCGTCCCGCCAGGATTTCGGGTGGTTGTCCGTCATCCCGCCGGTGCTGGCCATTGGCATGGCTCTGGTGACCCGCCAGGTCGTCGTCGCGCTGCTGCTGGGTGTGTACTGTGGAGCGCTGATCACCACCGGCAACCCGGGCACCGCGTTTCTCAGGGTAGGGGACACCTACCTGGTTGGTGCCCTGGCCGACGATTCCCACGCTGCCATCCTGATGTTCTCTTCCATTCTGGGAGGCATGGTCGGTGTGCTGTCCCGCAGTGGCGCCACAGAGGGAGTGGTACACTGGCTCACCTCCAGGGTGGCGGGCCGCCGCGGTGGTCAGGTTTCCACCGTGGTCATGGGTACGATCATCTTTTTCGACGACTACGCCAACACCCTCCTGGTCGGGTCCACCATGAGGCCCTGGACGGACCGCCTGAAAATCTCCCGGGAGAAACTGGCCTACCTCGTGGACAGTACGGCTGCTCCGGTGGCCACCGTGGCGGTGATTTCCACCTGGGTCGGATTCGAGGTGGGCCTGATCCAGGAGGCGATGTCCCGTCTGAGCACCGACACCAACGCCTACACCTTTTTCCTGCAAACGATTCCCTACAGTTACTATCCCTTGTTGACCCTGCTGTTCGTCTATCTGATCGCCTTCACCGGGCGGGATTTCGGACCCATGCGACAGGCCGAGCGCAGGGCTTTCCACCAGGGGCTGGTTTTACGGCCCGGGGCAAGGCCGGCCAGTGAAGTGCCGAAGCCCGATGACGAACTCGCAGCGGGTTACGGCGGGCAGGCCGCCAGCCCTCTTCTGGCGGGGATCCCCATCCTGTCGGTGATCCTGGCCACCGCCCTGGGCATCTATTTCAACGGCCGGCAGGCAGCCCTGGCCGCAGGTACCGGCAGTCCGACCCTGCGGGACGTCCTGAACAGCGCCGACAGTTTCGCCGTTCTGACCTGGGCCGCCCTGATCGGTGCGACCCTGGCCGTGGTCCTGGTGGTGGGCTCCCGGCGGCTGACCCTGATGGAGGCCCTGGACGGATTCATGGACGGGGTCAAGGCGATGGTCATCGCCGTCACCATCCTGCTTCTGGCCTGGTCCCTGAGCGCCATCTGCGACAATCTGGGCACGGCCCATTTCCTGGTGGAGGTCAGTCGCCCGGTGCTGTCGGCCCGGTTGCTGCCCATGGTGGTGTTCATCCTGGCCGCGGCCGTCAGCTTCGCGACCGGCACCAGCTGGGGAACCATGGCCATCCTGATGCCCCTGGTCTATCCCCTGGGGCTCCATTTACCCCTGGACGCGGGCCTGCCGGCGGCCACCGCGTTGCACATCCACCTGGCGGCCGTGAGCGCCGTCCTGGCTGGCGCGGTTTTCGGGGATCATTGCTCCCCGATTTCGGATACAACCATCTTGTCGTCCCTGGCTTCGGGCTCGGACCACGTCGATCACGTGAAGACCCAGATGCCCTACGCCTTGACCGTGGCTGGAATATCCGCGCTGTTCGGCTATCTCCCGGTTGGATTCGGGCTGTCGCCGTGGTTGTCCCTCGGACTGGGTGCCGGCGGTGTGGTGCTGGTGGTCTGGCGGGTCGGAAAAACGGTCCACACTTAGCAGGCTGGCACCCGGACGTCCGGGACCGTAGATTGATGCCACGTATCACCGTGATGAGGTCTCGTGTAGGAGATGTGCATGTCCCGCTTGTTCCGTCTGAAAAAAATTCGCGGTCATCTTGTGGCCGTCCTGGCGATCCTGTTGGAGGTCCTGGGCGTTTCCTCCTGCGGCAGCGACAAGATCACCTTCGTCTACCCCGACGAGGCCATCGATTTCCAGCTGCGCAGCCTGAAGATGCCCGCCCTGTACATCGACACGGTGACCGATATGCGGCCCATTGAACAGCGCCAGGGACAGGGGCATTTCTTCGGCATCACCTATCCCGACGACGAATCCTGGGAGGTGCCGGCCACCCAGATCTACGCCGAAGCCCTGGCCCAGGACCTCGAGCAGACCCACCTGGTCGAGCTCGTGCCCCTGCATTCCCAGGCCGACTACATCCTTTCGGTGGATCTGCTTTCGATGGGGTGCCGGCTGCAACGTTCGCCTGTCGCCTTCCTGGTGCCGGGGCTCCTCGGAGTCGGCGCGGGCATGGCTTTGGGTAGCGACGCCTCCCACCGCGCCAAGCTTTCCGTGGCCCTGGCCGCGGTCGCCATTCTGGCGATTCCGGTGCCGACCAAAAATCTTGCCGAAGCCGAGGTTCGGCTGACCCTGAAGGATCGTTCCGGTAATGTCCTGTGGCAAAAATCCTGTCTGGGTGAAATCGAGGCCAAGAAGTACATCACGTCGACGGCGCGGCAGGATCAGGAACTGGTCAACGAATACCTGACCAAGGCGGTCAAGAGGGCAAACGGCTGCCTCCTGGGGCAGCTGCGTATGGAATTCAGCGGACAGGGTTCAACCGAATCCACCGAATAGGTCCCCGGGAATATCCCCCTACAACAGATCGGCCGCCAGGCTGGCCAGATGGCTGCGCTCACTCTTGGCCAGGGTGATGTGACCGTGGATCGCCTCGTTCTTGAACCGTTCCACCACATAGGTGAGCCCGTTGGATGAGGCGTCCAGATAGGGGTTGTCGATCTGGTACGCGTCTCCGGTGAGGATCACCTTGGCGCCTTCGCCCGCGCGGCTGACCACGGTTTTCACCTCGTGGGGGGTGAGGTTCTGGGCTTCATCGATGATGATGAAGAGCTTGGGCAGGCTGCGGCCGCGGATGTAGGTCACCGCTTCCGCTTCGACGACTCCCGTGTCGTAGAGATACTGGACCTTGTCTCCGGAGTGTTCGAGTTTGGGGTCCACCAGGTACTGGAGGTTGTCCGAAACGGGCTGCATCCAGCTGGCGAGTTTCTCCTCCTTGCTTCCGGGCAGATAACCGATGTCCTTGCCCAGGGGCATGATGGGCCGCGAGACCATGATCCGCCGGTAGCGCTTCTCTTCGGCCACCAGTTGCAATCCGGCAGCTAGGGCCAGCAGTGTCTTGCCGGTGCCCGCCTGGCCGAGCATGGTGACGAGATGGATGTCCTCCCTCAGCAACAACTCCATCGCGAAATGCTGCTGCAGGTTCCGCGCCGTAAGACCCCAGGGGTGGCTGTCGCCGTGCTGAAGGGGTTCGATGATGCCCGATTCAGTGCGGAAGATCCCGCGGGCGGTCTGTTTGGGATTGGAGGCGGCTTTCAGGAGCACGCACTCGTTGGGGCACAAGGGGTCCTCGATCTGGATCGGTTCTCCCCGGTAGAAACGGTCGATGATCTCGTCGGGGACTTCGTGTTCACTCCAGCCGGTGTAGAGCTCGTCGAAGTTGACGACCCGGTTGAGATAGTCCTGGGCCTGGATGCCCAGGGCGTCGGCCTTGACCCGCGCGTTGATGTCCTTGGTGACGAAAAACACATCGGAGCCGGCCTTCACCAGGGCGCAGGCGGCGGCGAGAATCCGGTTGTCAGGCTGGGATTTGTCCATGCCCTTGGGCAAAAAGTCGGTGAAACTCTTGACGAAGACGAAAAGCTTGCCGCCGCCGGGCAGATCAACGCCCTTGCTCAGCGGCCGGCCGTCGCGAAAGGAGTCGATGGTCCGGATGACCCGGCGCGCGTTGCGGCCCCGTTCGTCGTTGCCTCGCTTGAAGCGGTCGAGTTCCTCCAGGACGTCCACCGTCAACACGATGTTGTGTTCCTCGAAGGCCGAC
>DAOWLV010000052.1 GCA_030643455.1 Candidatus Krumholzibacteriia bacterium
AGGGAAAAGGACGGCAATAAAAAGGACGACGGAAAAAAGGATACCCGGTGAAGTACCTGGACGAATTTCGCGATCCTGAGCTGGCAAAGGGGCTGCTGGAGGAAATCCGGCGCACGGTCACGCGGCCCTGGAAGATCATGGAAATCTGCGGCGGCCAGACCCACTCGATCATGCGTTACGGCATCGACCAGCTGTTGCCCGAACAGATCACCCTGGTCCACGGCCCGGGTTGTCCGGTGTGCGTCACGCCGCTGGAGACGATCGACCGGGCGCTGGTCATCGCCGCCCGCCAGGACGTGATCTTCACTTCCTTCGGCGACATGCTGCGCGTGCCCGGCAGCAACGACGACCTGTTCCGGGTCAAGTCGCGGGGCGGCGATGTGCGCATGGTCTACTCGCCGCTCGAGGCGGTGAAGATGGCGCGGGAAAACCCCGACCGCGAAGTCGTGTTCCTGGCCGTGGGTTTCGAGACCACCGCGCCGGGCAACGCCATGGCCGTGAAGCAGGCCGCCGCCGAGGGTTTGACCAATTTCAGCGAAATCGTCAGCCACGTTCTGGTGCCGCCGGCCATGGAGGCGATCCTCTCGTCCCCCTCGAACCTGGTGCAGGGATTCCTCGCCGCGGGCCACGTGTGCGCCATCATGGGCTGGGAGGAATACGAGCCCATCGCCGCCAAATACGGGGTGCCGATCGTGCCCACCGGATTCGAACCCGTGGACATCCTCGAGGGCATCCTCAAGACGGTGCAACTTCTGGAAAACGGAACACCTGGCGTGGAAAACAGGTATCTGCGCGTGGTGCGGGAGCAGGGCAATCCCGCCGCGCGGGCGGTGGTGGACGAGGTTTACGAGGTCTGCGACCGCAAGTGGCGGGGCATCGGCAACATCCCGCGCAGCGGTCTGAGGATCCGCGCTGAACTGGCCGCCTACGACGCCGAGAAGAAGTTCGCGGTCGAGGACATCGTCACCGAGGAACCCGAGATCTGCATCAGCGGGGAGATCCTGCAGGGCTTGAAAAAGCCTCACGAGTGTCCGGCCTTCGGCACCGAATGCACGCCGCTGTCACCCCTGGGCGCCACCATGGTATCCAGCGAAGGTGCCTGTGCGGCCTACTACAAATATCACCGGAAAGGCCTGTCGTGACAGAACAACCCGACTTCAGCAAGATGAGCTGCCCGATGCCGCTGATGGACCACGACACCATCCAGCTGGCCCACGGGGCGGGCGGCCTGCTGTCGGCCAAGCTGATCGACAAGTTGATCATGCCGCGGTTCGCCAGTCCCGAACTGGAAATGCTGGAAGACCAGGCCGTGCTTGATCTACCGCCCGGACGGGTGGCCTTTTCGACGGACACTTTCCTGGTCAGCCCCATCTTTTTTCCCGGAGGGGACATCGGCGACCTGGCGGTCAACGGCACCGTGAACGACGTGGCCATGAGCGGGGCCGATCCAATGGCCCTGAGCGTGGGTTTCGTACTTGAAGAGGGCTTTCCGATGGCCGATTTCCACCGGGTGTTGTGCTCCATGGAAACGGCCGCCACGAGGTCCGGAGTGCGCATCGTCACCGGCGACACCAAGGTCGTGGGCAAGGGAAGCTGCGACGGGATCTTCATCAATACCTCGGGTCTGGGGGTCATTCCCGAAGGCGTGCGGCTATCGGCCGGTTCCCTCGCTCCGGGCGATGCGGTCATCCTGTCCGGCACCCTGGCCGATCACGGCATGGCGGTCATGACCGTGCGTGAGGGATTGAGCTTTCAGTCCACCGTGTCCAGCGACACCGCCGCGTTGAATGGGCTTGTAAATACCATCCTGGCCGCCGGGCCGGGCACCAAAACCCTGCGCGATCCCACCCGCGGCGGTGCGGCCACCACCCTGAACGAGTTCGCCACCGCCAGCAAGGTCGGGATCAAGCTGGACGAGAGCGCCATCTCCGTACGGCCCGACGTGGCGGGGGCCTGCGAGATCCTGGGCATCGATCCCCTGTACGTGGCCAACGAGGGCAAGCTGATCGCGGTGGTACCGGTGGCGGAAAAGGAAGCCGTCCTGACGGCCATGCGCGGACATGAATACGGTCAGGACGCGGCGATCATCGGCGAGGTGGTGGCGGATCATCCGGGACTGGTGACCATGATAACGGGCCTGGGGACCGAGCGCATCGTGGACATGCCTGTGGGGGAGCAGTTGCCGCGGATCTGTTGAATCAGTCCCAGTACCAGGTCGCAGTCAGGGTGATGGGGAAATAATAGGCCGACTCGTAGATGACATCGTTGATGGACAGATAGTCGAAACCCAGACCCAGGCCGGCCGCGAAGGCGCGGCTCAACCGGAACTCGTAACCCAGCTGGAAATTGTAACCGATACCCGCTTCGTCCTTGCGGGTGCCGTGTTCCTGTTCGAGGGGAACGTGATCCGGGGGAATTTCATCGATTTCGACTATGGTAAACCCGGCCCAGCCGTAACCCGCACCGGCCCGTATGAAAAAACCTTCCAGGGCCGATCCGGAATTGCCGGGATACCAGGTGACCGCCAGGGTGACAGTCTGCAGGCTGCTGCGGAACTTGTACGGGACGAACCCCTTTTCCAGCATCCAGCCGTGGTACTCCAGCCCCAGGGCCAGCTTCCGGCTGAACATGCGGCCAAAGCGGATCTGGGGAACGGCTCCGCCTTTGTAGGCCCCCTCGTCCGCGACGCCCCAATCGATATTTCCCTCGCTGTAGCCGTAGGACACACCCACCAACCAACCCTCTCGAACGTGGGGCTTCAGGGCCGAAGCCGAACCCGCATTCAGGCAAACCATCAGGCCTATAATAGCGAGCAGTATCAGGCGATTGGAGATTTTTGGGGACGTCAGCATGGGGCCATCCTAACCGAACCTTTCTGTAGACGCAAATAACATTTTGACCTAGGATAACGTCCAACGTACGGACTTTTGGTAACCGGAAAGCGTTGATTATCAAACGGTTAAGCCGCATTGTCATTGGTTCCCTGGCCCTGTTGATCGGGTTGGCGGTTCCGTGCGCCGCCCAACCGGATTACAACACGCCACACCACTTCGCTTCGCTGCAATTGCTGCATCCGATCGCCACCAGCGGTGATCCGGAAACCACCACCAATTTCCGCCTGTCGATTTTTTACGGCCGTTCCGGGGCCATTCATGGTATCGACCTGAACGCCGTCGCCGGGGTGACCTCCGGAGACGTTACCGCCTTGCAGTTGACCGGACTGTTCGCCAGTACCGGGGGATTTTTCCGGGGTATGTCCATGACCGGCGGGGTTTCCCATCTGAAAAGCGGCGGCGCGGGCTTCCAGATCTCGGGACTGGCCAACTACGATGAAGACGTCTTCGCCGGCCTGCAGATGGCAGGATTGCTGAACTACACCAGCCGCGGGTTCGCCGGGGCCCAGATCAGCGCCGTCATGAACCTCAACGATGGCGGTGGAACCTTCCTGCAGGCCAGTTCGGTGGCCAACGTCAACGCCGGCCCCTTTGCCGGCGCCCAGGTGGCGGTTTTTCTCAATGCGGCCAACGCCCAGATGGGTGGTGGACAGTTCGCCCTGGTGAATTTCGCCGAAAGCCTGAACGGTATCCAGGTGGGATTCCTCAACCTGACCCATGAATTCCACGGATTGCAGCTCGGTGTCCTGAACCTCAACGACGAGTTCGGCGGCACGCCCATCGGGCTGATCAACATGGACAATCACAGCCGCAAGGAGTGGATGTTCTACGGATCCAATCTGTCGCTGGCGAACATCGGGTTCCGCACGGTCCTGAACAAATGGTCCTCCGTCCTTTCGGCGGGTTATGGCGATGTCCAGGGTGACGTGGAAGCCTCACTGTTCCTGGGCTGGAATTTCGGGCGGGTCATTCCCCTGACCGAACGGTGGGACCTGACCATCGATCTGGGTTACCAGCACATCATGCCCAAGAAAAGCAACAACCCCGAGGAAAATGACCGTCTGCACTATTCGCTGCAGGCCCGCGCCCTCGGGGAATTCCATTTGAACGATAGCCTGGGGATTGTCGGGGCGGTGGGCTCGAGCACCGTCTTTGACGAATACACCTCCGACGCCGAGAACAAAACGGATCTCCTTTTTTCCGCGGGAATCGTGTTGTACTGATGAAATTGAAGATGTTCGGCAGCCTCGTGTTTGTTCTGCTCCTGCTGGGAGTCGTGCCGGCTTCCGCCCAGACCGATCCCGTGATCGACCCCGATCAGCCCGGTGCCCCCCTGCCCCCCGAGCAGTGGGACAGCACCGAACCGGAACCCATCGACTGGGACGGGGCCCACTATTCGGCCCTCACCGACACCTTCATCGTGGAAAAGAACTTCCTGCGGACCAGCGTGGAAGTCGTGGGACTGAACACCCTGATCTGGTTCTACGACCGATATATCCGGGAGGGCGGCACCAACCCGGGGTTCCGCATCGGATTCAACTCCTGGGAGGAAAACCTCGCCAACGGTTTCGAGTGGGACGACAACAACTTCGCGACCAACCAGTTTGCCCATCCCTACCACGGCAGCCTGTACTTCAACGCCGCCCGCAGCAACGGGTACACGTTCTGGGAATCGGTGCCCTTCACGTTTGCCGGCAGTTACCTGTGGGAGTTCTTTTTCGAGGTTCACCATCCGTCGATGAACGACTGGATCGCCACCAGCGTGGGCGGCATAACCATGGGTGAAATGCTCAATCGGTTGTCCATGACCGTGCGCGACAACACCGCCCGCGGCGGCTCCCGCAACTGGCGCGAGATCGGCGGCATGCTCATCAACCCCATGGCGGGCCTGAACCGCATCTTCGACGGCGACTGGAACCGGGTCTACGCCAACAGTCCGGACCGTTACCCCGACAATTTCCGCTCCCAGATGGATATCGGCTTCCGCACCGTCGCCGACGAAAAGTTGTGGTCCACGGACACGACCCGGGTCTACATGAAGTTCGACTTCGAATACGGTGACATGTTTTTCGGTGACATGGACAAACCCTTCGACTCCTTCGACTTCGACCTGCAGCTGAATTTCTCCGATGTCACCCTGTTTGGGCGCGCGGACGTCAACGGAGTGCTGGCCGGGACGTTCCTGAAGGAAACCGACCCCGCCTCGCATATCCTGGCCGGGTTCCTCCACTACGACTACATCAACAACTCCAAGGTGGAGTTCGGATCCCAGAGTATCGGGGCGGGATTTCTGTCCCGGTTCGAGATGACGTCAGGGCTGGAACTGAGGACCGAGATTCACAGCAGCGTGATCATTCTCGGAGCCAACAAGTCGGATTACCGCAGCACCTCGGGCCGGACCTACGACTACGGCCCCGGCGTCAGCGTGGATTTTCTGGCCAAGCTCGGCCAGAACGGCTGGTACTTCCTTCAGGTCAGCCATACCCAGAACTGGATCCATGCCGTCAACGGCAACATCGCGGACCATTATCTGGGTGAATCCGTCATCAGGATGGACGTTCCCGTGGCCTACAACATCGGCCTGGGCCTGGAATACCGTTTGATCAACTCCGAGCGGACCTACCGCGACTACGAAGATGTTTCCGAGCGGATCCCCGAGCTGCGCATCACCACCACCTGGTTGCTGAACTGATCCCGTGACCGACTTCAACGCCGGCCTGCCCCAGATACTGATCGGGGCCGCACTGGGCCTGGGTCTGGCCGCGGCCGTTGGATTCCGCGTGTTCGTACCGTTCCTGCTGGTGAGCATCGCAGCGCGCAGCGGGCAGGTTCACCTGGCCGGGGGTTTCGAATGGCTGGGCACGGACATCGCCCTGGTCATGTTCGGTATCGCCGCGGTGCTCGAGATGGCCGCCTACTTCATTCCCTTCTTCGATCACCTGCTCGATACGGTGGCCGGCCCCGCAGCCGTAGCTGCCGGTACGGTGCTGATGGCCTCGACACTGATCGACATGGAACCCTGGCTCAGGTGGACGGTCGCCATCGTGGCCGGCGGCGGCACGGCGGGATTGCTGCACGGGGCCACCTCGGCCCTGCGCCTGGGTTCGACCGCCACCACCGGCGGGGCGGGCAATCCCGTTTTCGCCATGTTCGAGACGGGGGCGTCCACGGCGATGACCATCCTGGCCCTGCTGCTGCCGTTGATCGCTTTGGCGCTGGTTCTGTACCTGATCGTGCGGACCATACGGATGGCCGGAGGATTGGCCACCGGCGGTATGCGGTGGCTGAAGCGCCGGTGATCCCTACACCGGCCAGACGAATTTTTGCCTGAGACATTCCACCGTACGGTCGCGGTCCATGGTATCAACCACCACCGAGATGCTGTTGACCGACGAACACACAGTGTGGGCGTTGATTCCTTCCACACAAAGGGCGGAAAACACCTCGCTGGCCAGGTTGTGCTTTTCCAGGAAATGTGGCCCGTAGAGGGTGAGGATCACCATGGGCGCGTGGGCCTCGAGCTTGTTCGGCTGGTACTCTTCGCGTATTTCATCCAGCAGGTCACGGTGTTCGGCAAGTTTTGCGGTGCTAAGGCAGAAGGACATGTTCTTGTCCCCGTCCGGGCCGTTGCCGATACTGAGATAGGACAACGAAATCCGGGCCTGGCCGAATTTGCCCAGGATGCCGCAGGCCTTGCCCGGGCGCCAATCGAAGCCGAGAACCTCCACCAGGCAGAGGTCGCCGCGTTCCATCAGGCCTCCGCATACGATCTTGTCGGTCATGGCCGGTTCTCCTGTTCGGGCTGCATCATCGCCGCCTCTTCCTGGACTTGCGCGGCAGGGTCACGGTGAAGGTCGACCCTCGTCCAACCGTGCTGTCCACCTCGATGGTTCCGCCCAGTTCCTCGACGAATTTCCTGACGATCGCCAATCCCAGCCCCGTGCCCAGGGTCGACGTTTCCCGTGCCTCGGTGGAACGGTAGAACTCATCGAAGATCAGGTCCTGTTCCTCTTCCGCTATCCCGATGCCCTGGTCCTCCACCACCAACCGCACCCGCTTGCCCGTGTCCACCAACCGCACCGACACCCGGCCGCCTTCGCGGTTGTAGCGGATGGAATTGTTCACCAGGTTGGCGACAATCGTTTCGGCCATGTTTCTGATGGTGGTCAGGATGATCGGCGGGTCCGGCAGCAGGACGTTCATGGCAAGGCTGCTACGCGCAGCCAGATCCCGCTGGTCATCGACCGCCGCGGACACCAGGTCGTTGAAATCGACCTCGGTCAGGTTTTCCTCCTTGAGAATCCCTCCGCGGGTCAGGTCGGCCAGATCCTGGATGATTTTCGTCGCCTGCTTGAGCCTGCCGATCGCCCGCTCCAGAACATCGCGCACCGAAGGCGCCATGGATTCGCCGCCCAGCTCGAGGGCCGTCTCCACCCCGCTCTGGGCGGTGTTCACCGGACTCTTGATCTCGTGGGTCACGAACCTGAAGAAGTCGGTCTTGGCCCGGTCTTCAGCCAGCAGGACGGCTTGGCGGGCGGCCAGTTCGTCCTTGATGGACCGGTTGTGCTTCATGATCAGGGCCCCGACGTAGGCGCAGAACAGGATCACCAGCCAGAACGAACCCAGGGTCATCAGGACAAAAGACAGTTCGTGGGCCACCTCGCCGGCGGTGGGTAGGTGGTGATGGGGCAGCAGTCCGAAGTATTCACCGAACACATCGGCCGTGAAAAGGAAGATGGCCAGCCAGGCGATCTGGAAGATCTCCCTTCCCTTGAACAGCAGGCTCGCGATGATCACATGAATGACGTAGAGGAACAGGAGGGGGTTCTCGACGCCGCCCGACAGGTTCAGCAACACGGTGAGGGCCAGCAGGTCGCAGACCATCTGCACCTTGACCAGGCGAAGTTCGACGGCGATATCCACCGCCTTGAACCGCCTGTTGCGCAGTTCGTAGGCCGTATTCAACAGCAGCAGCACGGCTCCGGTCAGCATCAGGCCGCGCACTTCGATGGGCGCTTTCAGTCCCACACCGGCGATCAGCACAACTGCCATGACGCCAAAGGCCGCACCCCAGCGCAGCTTGTTGAACCAGTCAAGCCGCGCGCGCAGGGAGGCCGCCGAAACGAATTGGGATGACGCAGGTGCTATGGGTTCGTTCGGGTTCCGCAGGTCATTCCTCACACACTTGTTGGCAGATGCTTTCGAATCATATCGACAAGGTCGCGCGGACTGACCGGTTTCTCCAGGAACTCGTTCACCGGCAGGAAATCCTTGTCCCTGGCCGGATCGAAGTCGAAGCCGGTCTGGTCGGTCACGGCGGTCAGCATCAGGATGGGTGTTTCCGCGGTGACGTCGTCGCTACGCAACTGATACGCCACCTGGAACCCTTCGTCAACCTTGCCCATCATGACGTCCAGCAGGATCAGGTCGGGATCCTGTTCCTTGGCCATGGCCAGGCCGCGTGCGCCGGTCTGGGCATCGATCACCTTGAAGCCCTGATTCTCCAGGGTCACCCGGATGATTTCGACCAGATCGATATCGTCGTCTATGACCAGGATGGTTTTTTCAGCCATCGGACCGAACCTCCGCTTGGATGATGGAAATGACCCGGGGAACCGCCTCTTTCACCACGTCGGACAGCCCCTGATTGATTTCGACACGTTCGGGTTCCACGCCCACGATCAGGACATCGGCCGGCATCTTGTCCAACCGGGCGGCCAGGTCGAAAGCCTCGGCCAGGCCGAATCCGTGCATGGAAAGATGGTCGGACTTGATCTTCAGCCGGACCTCGTCCGGCCGGAAACCCACCACACTTCCGGACTCGAGGCCCATCTGCGCCGCATCCACGACCACGTTCTTTTCCCCGACCGCCAGGTGGTCCAGCAACGCCAGGGCGTCGGTGTGGACATCGACCAGTTCGGCCCCGGGAAAAACCTCGTCCTGGCGGATCCTGTCCAGGACCGCCGCCCCGATGCCGTCGTCGCCGTAGAAGGAATTTCCCACTGCAAAGATCTTCACGGTTGCTGCCTATTCGATGAAGTCCACGTCAAGCATATGCACCGAACAGCTGATGCAGGGGTCGTAAGCCCGCACCAGCATCTCCAGGTGGAGCGTGATCTCCTCCTTGGATTTGTCGATGATCTCGGGCACCAGCTTTTTCATGTCGTCGTCGATGTTGGCCAGATTCTGCCCTGTCGGGATGATGCAGTTGGCCGCCGTCACCCGCCCCTGCCTGTCGTAGGTGTACTCGTGGTACAGGATGCCTCGCGGCACTTCGGTCGCCCCGATGCCGGTCCCGTACTTCGTCGGTTCCTGGTTGGGTTGTTCGTCCTTCAGCCCGTCACCCAGCAACCGGTCGATGATCGCGATCGATTCGATGGCGCAATGAGCCGACTCCACCACCTGGGCGATCGTGTTCATGTACGGGTTGCAGCAGCCCGGCTCCAGCCCCAGGGCGCCGGCCGCGGTATGCGCCAGCTCGCACAGCCGGTCGTGATTGTTGTTCCAGCGGGCCAGGGCTCCCACCATGAAACTGGACCTGTTGACCTTCGCGTGCTTGCTCGTGCTGTGGGGCACGATGAATTCGTTCGACATCTCGAGGTACTCGGTGTCGGGCACCCGACCGGTGTCGGTGCTGCAGATGTCACCATCGTACATGGCGTAATCATCATCATTACGCAGGGAGATGTATTCCGTCTCCCTTTCGAACTGCGGGATGGCCCCGGCCAGCGACTTCAGCGTCTCCACCGTGGCCAGCAGGTCGGGATACATGTCCTCCAGGAGGCGGCGCTTGAGCTCCTTCAGCTCGCCCGCCGTCGGGATGCGCGTGAATCCGCCCGGCACCGGGGTGATCGGATGCACCGCCCGGCCGCTGACAACGTCGCCGATGTCGTTGGCCAGACGCTTCATCCTCAGCGCCCTGATCACGATCTCGGGATGCGTGCCCACCAGCGGAAATACCGACCCTACCTTCAGAAAATCCGGCGCGGCCAGGAAATAGGCGTGCAGGATGTTGGACTGCATGGTAGCCCCGTGGATCAACAGCTTGCGCAGAAGCACCGTCTGCTCGCTGACCTCCAGGCCCAGGGCCTGTTCCGTCGCCTTGAGCGATGTGATCTGGTGGCCCAGCGAACAGATGCCGCAGATCCGCGAAGTGATGATCGCCGCCTCGTGGAAGCTGCGCCCCTTGAGCATGGCTTCGAAGTATCGCGGCGCTTCCACGATCTCCAGCCGGGCCTTCTCCAGCACCCCTTCCTTCATGTTCACCACGATGTTGCCGTGCCCCTCGACCCGGGTGAGGTGCTTGACCTTTATATCCAGGTTGGCGCGGGTGGTCGTGCTCAATTCCTGACTCATGAGCGCATCCCCTCCAATTGATTGGCGTTGTAGAGTTCGAGCCTCTTCCAGGCCTCGTCCACGCTGAGGCCGTGTTCGACCAGGATGTCTTCCATGCCCTTGAGGTTGGGTTGGCTGACCAGCCCCCGGCACCCGGTGCAGTACTGCCCGACGCTGGGACAATGCGCGTCGCAACCGGCCCGGATGACCGGCCCGAGGCAGATCATGCCTTTCTCGAAGACGCACTCGTTTTCCTTCAGCTTGCACTCCACACAGACCGAGTGGTCCGGCTCGATGGGCTCCTGGCCCATGACCAAAGCAGTGAAGACCTTCAGGAATTCGATCTGGGTCATGGGACAGCCGCGCACGTTGTAGTCCACCTTGACCACCGACGAGAGCGGCAGGGCCGGCAACGTCGGGAACAGGTACTTATGATCGCCGTAGACCTCCTGGCGCACCTCCTCGATGGGCCGGGTGTTCTTCATGCCGTTGACGCCGCCCTGCACGGCGCAGGAACCGAGGGCGACCAGGACCTTGGTCTTGCGACGGTCCTCGTTGATCCGGGTGATGCAGTCGGGCGTCGAAAGCGAGCCTTCGACAAAAGCGATGTCGTATTCGTCGGCGCGGTCATCCATGGCCTCGCGCCACTCCACGATGTCGACGTGGGCCAGGATGTCCAGCAGCTGATCCTCGAAATTCAGCTGATTCAGCTCGCAGCCTTCGCAGCCGGTGAAGTCGAAAATCGCAACACGGGGTTTGTCGGCCATCACAACGCCTCCTGCAGCAGCTTGATGTCGGGATAGTGGTACACAGGGCCGTCCTGGCAGACGTAGGAATGGTTGATCTGGCAGTGCCCGCACTTGCCCACTCCGCACTTCATGCGCCGTTCGAGCGACATGTAGATGCTCTCATCCGACAGTCCCTTCGACTTCAGCGACAACAGGGCGAATCGGTACATGACCGGCGGCCCGCAGATGCAGCACACCGTGTTGGACAAATCAAGGTCCAGACCAGGAATCAGCGTGGTGATCACGCCGGTGTTGCCCTTCCAGGAGTCCGAACCCTGGTCCACGGTGACGTGATAGTCGATGGCGGGGTCCTTTTCCCACTGAGCCAGTTCATCGGTGAACAGCAGGTCCTGATCGGTCCTGCTTCCGTAAC
>DAOWLV010000186.1 GCA_030643455.1 Candidatus Krumholzibacteriia bacterium
AGGGGCGTGGGCATGGACGACCTGGTCGATGCGGTCATGCAGGTGGCCATCAGCCAGGCCTCGCTGCCCGGTCCGGCGCGTGTGTGTGGGGAATCGGGACCGGGACCCACCACCTTGGCCTCCCTGGAGGCTCGCGGGGGGCCCTCGCAGGTGCACTACGGTTCCCAGGTTGAAAAGGTCATCAGCGAAATCGAGGATCTGTTGCCCGAAGGTGAACATCGGCGCTGGCAGGCCATCAAACTGGTGAGCCAGGACGACAAGGTCATCGAAGGGCTGGCCGTTCCGGGCACGCGCCGGGCAGTCGCCGGACTGGCCGCATCGTTCGCCGCGGAGTCCAACGATGAACCGGACATCCTGATGGCCCGGTTGCGTTACGAATTCATCGCCGAGATCTGCGAAGGCGTTTGCCGGGCCCCGGCCACGGCCCGGACCACGGTCAGCGACCGCGTCGACCGGGTTGTCATGCACCCGGTGTGGGGCGTGCCCATCTTCCTTTGCCTCATGTATATTTCTTTCACCCTGACTTTTACCCTGGGCAACCCGCTGATGAACCTGATCGATGCGGGCTTCGGCCACCTGGCGGTCTTCATGTCCGGGCTGTGGGGGCCTGGCAGCACCAGTCCCCTCAAGTCGCTCATCGTCGACGGCATCATCGGCGGTGTGGGCGGCGTGATCGTTTTTCTGCCCAACATCGTGCTGCTGTTCATGGCCATCGCCATTCTCGAAGGCACGGGCTACATGGCCCGCGCCGCTTTTGTCATGGATCGTTTCATGAGCAAGGTGGGACTGCACGGCAAGAGTTTCATTCCGCTGTTGATCGGTTTCGGGTGCACCGTGCCGGCGATCATGGCCACCCGCACCCTGGAGTCGCGGCGCGATCGCCTGATCACAATGATGGTACTTCCGTTGATGAGTTGCGGCGCGCGGCTGCCCATCTACGCCCTGATAATTCCGGCCTTTTTTCCGGCCCGGATGCAGGGGCCGGCCCTGTGGACCATCTACGTGACGGGAATCCTGCTGGCCCTTGGCGGCGCCTTCCTCCTGAGGTCCACCCTGTTCCGTGGCGAAACAACACCGTTCTTGATGGAGCTCCCGCCCTACCGCATGCCCACGGCCGTCAGCCTCCTGGTGCAGATGTGGACCCGAGCCTGGCTCTATGTGAAAAAGGCCGGCACGGTGATCCTGGGCGCGGCCATCCTCCTGTGGTTCTTGACCTATTATCCCAAGCCGCCGGCCGACTACATCCTGCCCGCGGGTTTCGACAACACCACCGCCGAATCGGCCATGGTGTTCAGCGAGATCAATGATCCGAACCTGGCCCGGGCCGCGGAGCTTTCCTATTCCATCACCGGCAGGGTGGGCAGGATGCTCGAACCGTTGATCAAACCCCTCGGCTTCGACTGGCGTATCGGCACCGCCCTGGTGGGCGCCATCCCCGCCAAGGAAGTGTTCGTGGCCCAGATGGGCATCGTGTTTGCCGTCGGCGAGGCCGACGAGACCAGCGACCAGCTGCGTGCCCAGTTGCGTGACCGCTACTCACCGCTGATCGGTTTCTGCATCATGCTCTTCGCGCTCATATCCACGCCCTGCATTGCGACCTTCGCCATCACCAGGCAGGAGGCCGGATCGGTCAAATGGGCCCTGGCCCAGAGTTTCGGCCTGACGGCCCTGGCCTGGATCGTGACCTTTGCGGTGTACCAGGGTGGATTACTGCTGGAATTGGGGGTCGGGTGATGGGTTCGACCCTGGAAATGATTGTCGTCGGTACAGCTGTGGCCGCTGCCCTGATCTGGGCGGCCCGCGCGGTCTGGAAGTCGGTGAAAACCAAGGGTGGATGTTCGTCCTGCGGTTCAGCGGGCGAATGTCCATTCGTGGGTGATCCCGAAGCCCTGGCGGAACTCAGCAAAAGAGGCCAGTTGACGAACCTGGACAGCTGCCAGCCGGACACGATTTCCTGTCAGGAACTCGCCGAGTCGCTGGAAAAGGAAACCATCACCAAAACTCCCTGACCTCGATTATTCTCCGCCACTTCCCCGCTTTTCTGTTAATTTATAGCAGTGAATTGCCCGCGCGACCTGGTGTCAGGCCGGGAGGTTTCTTCATGGCCGCGCCTGATGGTTTCCGTTCCGATGCCAAACGCCGCGACGACATCTATCGGGGCCTACTTCGGCATGCCCTGGTGCGCCTGACATTCCTCTACTTCATTCCCCTGCTCCTGTTGACGCTGTTCATCCACCTGCAATACCGCCTGGTCGTAAGGGACGTGGATCAACGCCACCGGGAGTTGATGGCCTACCACGAGGCGGCCATGCTGGAAATGTACCTGGGCGACCGGCTGCTGAACCTGACGGACCTGACGGACGAACCTCGCTCGTTGCTGGAACCCCGGCGCGACGATCTTGAAACCCACCTGGCCGATTTGCGGTCGGTCAGCGAAGCGTTCATCGATCTGTCCGTTCTGGATGGATCGGGCCACGTGCTGGGTTACGCCGGCCCCTTGCCCTACCTGGAAGACAAGAACTACAGCGGCGAGGCCTGGTTCACACGGCTGCTGGCGGGTGCGTCCTCCCACGTCATCACCGACGTCTATCTGGGATTCCGGGAAGAACCCCACTTCACCATGGCCCTCAAGCTGGAACCGCGGGGGGAAACACGCATCCTGCGGGCGGTGGTGTCGCCGGAGATCGCGCGGGCGCAGATGGATGCCCAGGTCATGGAAATCGAGGAACCCGGCGGTGGCCTGCTGGCAAACATCGCCACCAACATCTGGCTGTTTTCCGCCCTGTTCACCCTGATCGGGGGCCTCGTGATCTGGCTGCAGGCCCGCTGGGTGGCGCAGCAGCAGTACGAGGCCCAGCTCAAGGAACGGCAGCTGAACCGCCAGCTCGGACAGGCGGCCAAGCTGGCGCTGGTGGGGGAACTGGCGGCGGGCATCGCCCACGAGATCAACAACCCCTTGGCGATCGTGTCGGAAAAGGCCGGGCTGGTGAAGGACCTTCTGAATCCACGATTCGGAAAGACTCCGACGACCGAACAATTGCGGGATCACCTGGGCTCCATCGAGGAAGCGGTCTACCGCTGCACCGATATCACCCGGCAGTTGCTTGGTTTCGTGCGCCAGCGCGATGTGGAGCTGAAGGAAAAGGACGTACACGTCGAGATCGACGATCTGGTCCACGGCCTGTTGAGTTCGGAACTGGAAGTGGGCGACATCTCGGTCGTGAAAAACTACGATTCCGGATTGCCGGTCATAACCACTGACCATGGACAGCTGCGGCAAGTGGTGCTGAACCTGCTGAAAAACGCGGCCGATTCGATCTCGGGCCCGGGCACGATCACCATAGCCACGAAAAAACGGGGCGACCGGTTCACCCTTACGGTCAGGGACACCGGCCACGGCATGACACCCGAGGCGCTGGAGCTGGTGTTCATGCCGTTTTTCACGACCAAGGCGCCGGGCAAGGGCACCGGTCTGGGGTTGAGCGTCAGCTACGGAATCATCGAGGGGCTGGGCGGGCACATGACCGTGCACAGCGCCCTGAACGAGGGCAGCAGGTTCACCGTCGAGCTACCGCTGAAGCGTTGACTGGATGAAACAAGAAGGAGGTGACATGAGTACGTACGGTAACCCCTTGAAGGTTCTGCTGGCCGACGACGAGGACCAGTTCCGCGAATCGCTGGCCGAACGGTTGGCGATGCGGGGATTCCTGGTCCTGCAGGCGGCCAACGGTGAAGATGCCGTGCGCATGGTCCGTGCGGACCGCCAGATAGACGTGGTCATTCTCGACCGCAAGATGCCGGGCATGGAGGGCAAGCAGGCACTCCGGGAGATAAGGGTGTTCCGGCCCGAGGTCCAGGTCATCATGCTGACGGGTCACGGGTCGGTGGGCTCGGCGCGGGAAGCGGGTCAACTGGGCTTGTTCTGCTACCTGGCCAAACCCGTACCCATGGATGAACTGGTGAGCGTCATCAGGTCCGCCGGTCGGGAAAAATTCCACGCCTTGGCCCGGCAGGACATGCCCGCGGTCAAGTACACCGGCTGGAAGAAAAGGCTGATCGGGACCCACAACCTGCGTCCATTGATGATCATCCTCGGCGCCTTGATCATGTTGACGGCCGCACTGATGCCACCGCCGAAAAATCTCGCCCGGCTTCTCAACGAACCCAAGACCGGAGACATCCGCGTCGACGCGATGGCGGGATATCCCGATTACAGGGATCTGGACGAAGGGGAAACCATCGCCGACTACTATGTCCATCACTACCATCCGTCAGGGGTGGCCGAACCGGCCGTATTTGCCGCCGGTTCGGCCCGCCGGGCCCAGTTGATGATCGGATTGATCCTGACCGCCGCCCTGTTCTGGGCCTCCGGCGCGGTTCCCATCGGTATAACCGCGCTGGTCGTGGCGGTGGTGATGTACGCCGGCGGGATCATGCGCCCGGACTACGTCGCCCAGGCCTTCGCCAAGGATTCGGTCGTGTTCATCTTCGGGGTGCTGGTCCTTTCGCGGGTCATCATGAGCACGGGCCTGGACCGGCGCATCGCCATGCTGCTGCTGATGCCCGTCAAGAACCTGGGACTTCTTCTGTTCCTGTTCCTGCCCCTGTTCGCGTTGACCTGTTCCTTCATCAGCGAAACGATCCTGATCGCCCTGATGATGCCGCTGTTCCTGGTGGTCCACCGGCAACTGCGGGAAGAGAATCCCGAAGCCGATCACCGCCCCCTCCTGGTGATGTTCGCGCTGATGCTCTGTTACGCCTCCAACGTGGGTGGCCCGGGTTCCCCGGCCGCGGGCGGGCGCAACGCGGTGATGATCGGTATCCTGGCGGACTACGACATGGCTCCGTCGTTCCTGGAGTGGATGAAGTACGGGATGCCATTCGTGCCGGTCGCCGGCCTGGCGGTTGGACTGTACTTCTTTGTCGTGTTCCGGCGCCGGATCAGGGTCCGCAGCCTGGACATCGCACGCATCGCCCGGAAATCCAGCGAACGTCTGGGCCCCATGAATCGGGATGAACACGTCACGGCGGCGGTATCGCTGCTGGTTGTTGCATTGTGGATGTTCGGCAGTGACCGCCTGGGAATGGGTGGACCCGTCCTGCTGGGCCTGATCCTGTTGAACCTGTTCGGTGTGATGAAGTGGAGCGAGGTGACCAAGATCCACTGGGATGTGGTTTTCCTTTACGCGGGGGCCAGTGCCCTGGGCAAGGGCCTGGCCGTGACGGGCGGTGCGCTGTTCCTGGCGCGTGGATTCGTCGAGGGACTGCCGGCCGGATTGATCGACGGAACCCTGTTCGGTGGCCTGCTCGGCAGCGCGGGGCTGCCCATCGCGGTGAGTTTCCTGACGGGGCTGGTCACCAACATCATGAGCGACGGGGCGACGGTCGCGGCGGTCGGTCCGATCGCCGTGCCCATGGCCCAGAGTGCGGGACTTCACCCCTGGACGTTGGGTTTCGCCACGGCCTTCGCCTCGTCGTTTCCGCACATGCTGATCATCGGCACCCCGGCCAACGCGCTGGTCTACATCATGTGCAAGGATCCTAAAACCGGCCGTCAGCTGGTGACCCAGAAGGATTTCCTGAAGCATGGCCTGGCTGTTTTCATCCTGAGTTTTGCTGTCCTGTGGGGATGGGCGTTTCTGGGTTACTGGCGGTGGCTGGGACTTTGAATTGTTAACTTGTTGGCGCCCCCAGGGGGCCTTACCGGAGGATGGATCGATGACTGACGCGCAGGAACGTAAAATCAAGCTGCTCATCGTCGATGATGAGGTCGACTTCCTCGAAGCTCTGGGCGAACGTCTGGAAATGCGGGATTTCCAGGTGCAGACGGTCACCAGCGGCCCCGACGCCCTCACGTTGTGCGGCACCGAAAAATTCGATCTGGCGCTCATCGACCTGAAGATGCCCGGCATGGATGGCCAGGAGCTTCTGGCCCGGATCAAGGCCGAGCATCGCTTCCTCGAAGTCATCATCCTGACCGGCCACGGCTCCCTGGGCAGCGCTGTGGAATGCGCCAAGCTGGGGGCCTTCAGCTATCTGCCCAAACCCTACCAGCTCAACGAATTGTTGAAGGTCCTTGAAGACGCCTACGCTGAACGTCTGAAGAAAAAATTCGCGGCCGACACCGCCCGGACACGGGAGTTGCTGAAAATCGCCCAGGAAGACAGCCCCCGGGGAATCCTGCGGCGCATGAAAGAGATGGATGACGAAGAGCGTTGAGATGGGGCAATCCCGTATTACCCCTACAGTTCAATCAATTTTCTGCCGATGAAATTCTGAATTCCATCAGGTGAAATTCCGGTGGATTTCCAGTGCCCGGGGCCCGGTAATCGTGGGTGTCCGGGAGGGAGGTCCCGAAATCAGAAAACGGCGGAAAAATGGCTGAAGAAAACAGGAATCAGAACCCGTCCCACCAGGATTTGATCGAAACCCTGCGCGGCGCCCAGGCCGATCTGGCCGCCGGGTACGAGACCTTGGCCCAGGCCCACGATGAGGCCCGGAGGGAAAAGGACAGGATCCAGGGGGAAAAGGACGAGGTCCAGAAGGATAAGGACGAGATCCAGAGGGAAAAGGACGAGGTCCAGGAGGAAAGGGACCTCTTCGAGGAGATCTTTTCAGGGGCTCGGGAAGCGATCTTCCTGGTGGACCGTGAA
>DAOWLV010000370.1 GCA_030643455.1 Candidatus Krumholzibacteriia bacterium
GATCGTCAGGCGGGGATTGAAGGGGTTCGGGGAGGCCTTCATCCGCAGGGGCATCATGATCGGGCCGACCACCTCGACGGTGTCGAGCACCAGATCGGGTCCGCCCGCGGACTTGAGTTTGAGATCGTAGATCCTTGGCCAACTCACGGTATCTTCGTCCAGGATGCTGCCGGATTCCTGGTCCACCAGCCAGCTGCGCTGAGGCACACCCTCGGTTTCACGACGTTCGACTTCGGTCCAGCCACCGTCCGTGTGACGGACATCGAAAACCAGGGACACGATGTTCCGGGCCAGGGAGGCCTGAAGGTGGCCGGTCACCGCGGGCACCGGGCCTTCGTCGGGCCGTATCCAGGGCACGTGGAATTCATCACCGTTGGCCGGGTCGCCGTCACGGTCGTAGGCCTTGCCGTATGCGGTGGCCACAGCTTGTGCCGCGTTGGTGATCATGGCATCGAAACTTTCCCCGATCACCAGGGCGGTGCGGAAAGTGACGGTTTCACCCGGTGCGAGGGTCGTGATTTCCGGTGCTGACATCAGAATCCGATAATCGGCCTCTTGGCCAGGCGGAGAATCAGGATCACGTCCCGGCTGATGCAGCAGTTCGTATCGTTCCCAATCGTTGGTGGGGTCGCCCCCATTCTCGAACGACGCGTTTCCTGAAAACCTGTTGAAGGAGTGAAGAGTCCAGGGCTCGACCGGAGGTCCGGCCGCCGCATCGGTCACTAGGCCGCACATGACAAATCCGACCCAGCCGGGAGCCGGGCCCACAGAGGCTGCATCATGCATCCAGCCCACCGCGACCGGGTAAAAGGACTCGTTTACCCGAACCAACCCTTCCCAGCTGCCGACCATGTCATCATTCGCAATTTCGATGTCGAAATCGGCGAAGACGCCACAGTGCAATCCGTTGATATCCGTCCCACCCACGTTGGTCATCCGGTAATCGTAGCCGATGAAATCGCGGGCCAGCAGATCGGCCCACTGGAAGGACTCTTGCACGATCTGCAGGTTCAGAGGATTGTGATCCGGGTAGTCCTCCATGATCTCGGCCAGGTTGTCGGCCATGACGCAGCGGAAATGCTGGTCACTGATGGCCGCGAAATCCTCGTCGACCAGCCCGTCCAGATCGTTGTCCAGACCATCGAGCGGGTCTTCGTCTTCCATGCCGTCGCCGTCGTCATCGGCGCCCGGCCAGGGAAAGCGTGTACCCTGCGGCGCCCCATGGGCCGTGGCGAAGATGGAATCGCCCGGCGCTTCGGTCGAGCGGAATTCCATCTCGTACTGCCCGGTGGTCACAAGGCGTTCGCCGAGCACCGTCCCACCGACCCACAGACCGGCAGCCCACAGGTAGTCTATTCCACCTTCGCCTGGCCAGCGGGCCGAAGGCGCGTGGCTGAAAGGCGTGGGCACCGTGGGCCGTGACCCGATCAGCCCCCAGTTCGTGACGTGGTTCCACAGATTGCCCACCGTGTGGCTGACGTGGCCGTCGGTTACGAGAACCTTGTCGGAATCTTGCGGTGTGGATGAATCAACGGCCGCACCCGAAACAGATACGGCCAGAAGGCCGCACAGAACGGCGGCCAAGGTCAGAATGTGTCGGAGTCGCATTCCCAACCTCTCCTCTTGCCCCATATTGTAGTCATGCCCAACATCGAAATGCAGGATGAGTATACCAAAATTTCATTCACAGTGTCAAAGAACCCGGGATATCAGGCGCCGGCCTGGTCGATCGGGGTCGGCGCGGGGCGATTCTTCAATTCCCTGTCCATCAGGAACAGGCCCGTGCCCGTATCACCCATCATGTCCAGCTTCTTGAGGATATCGTCCACCGTGGCCTCTTCCTCGACCTGCTCGGACACGTACCACTGCAACAGGTTGTTGGTGGCGTGGTCGCGCTCGGTGATGGCCAGATCGGCCAGCTTGGAGATGTTTTCGGTCATGACCTTTTCGTGGTCCAGCGCTGCCTCGAACGCCGCCCGGGGGCTGTCCCAGTCCTTGGGCGGCTGGGCTACGGAGAACAACTCGACCCGGCCGCCCCGTTCGACCACGTAATCGAAGATCTTCAAGGCGTGCAGATGTTCCTCTTCCGCTTGCATCCGCATCCAGTGGGCGCAGCCATCGAGGTTCAAATCCTCCAGATAGGCCACCATGGCCTGATAGAGGTAGCTGGAGTAGTACTCGTCGTTGATCTGCTTGTTCAGTGCGTCCTGGAGCTTCTTGCTGAGCATTGTTTCGCCTCCGCGATGAATCATCCCCTTCATGGGGAATATTTTACGATTTCAAAACCCAATGTAAGACAATTTCGCGCTGAATGGCCAGATCCAATGTGTTTATTCGGGTTCATGTATTAGGTTGTGCCCCGGAAAATGTCCCTGCCTCCATTTGATACGCCCATTGCGGCGGTGAGCCGATCGCCTATCTCGCATATGTCAAATCATGTTCACGATTTATTGGCAACGCCCGCGTCACCACTTTCCGGTCGTAATACTCTGCCCAACGCTTCGGCAAACACACATGGGTTCTAAATATCCGCCCAAACAGCACCTCATCCAACTCCAAAGGTCGGTCAAACATCCCACGCGTCATCGCTGGCGTTGGACTCGACCGCTGTTTCTCACGCCGGCCTTTCATGTAGTTCCGCCACACCAGAAAAATCGCCAAACGGTATGCACTGCACTGCCGACGCTTCGACCAAGCTATCGTTTCCCGTTTGTGGTTGGCACTGCTGTGCCGGATCAACAAATCCAACAAGTTGACCTCCCACAGCTTGTTGTGCCAGTCTCGGTACGCCTTGCTAGGCGTTACTTGGTGGGTAATCTCACAGGCGACATCCCGGATCGCGCGGCGATATGCCATGTGGTCATCGCTGTAAACCACAGCCGACGTCTGCCCTGCCAACGAGACCGCCAGCAGATGTGTCATGTCCTTGCGGATGGCCTGGGGATCGGGTGGACCGAACATCTCTTCCAGTTCCGCGCGGCGTATCTTCTGGGCCTTGGTCATACGCCCTTTACGGCGTAAAGGGCTGTCCGTGAAGTAGATGAAGAAATCGGTTCCTTTCTCCACGGCCAGATGATGATGGATGGGGAAGTACTGGCTGAGCTCGAAGGTCTCAAAACCGTCGACGACAATTTCACTTGGTGGTGGGATGCCCTGCAGCAGACTCCAGTGCAAGAGCAGGCAGTGGCGTCCGAGGCGATCGATCAACCGATCGATGGTCGCCGGTTTGACCTGCAAGTCCCTGGCGATTTGTCTGTTTGCCATGCCCCCGACAATTTTCATGAAGACTTGTTTTATCAGTTCGGGTTTTTTCAACCAGTAGGTTGTGCTGAAGGTTTGGGAACTGAAAGTGACACCGCAGGTCTTGCATGCGTACCGCTGGATACGGCGGCCGTCGCACTTCCTGGTGTAGGGTGTGCGCTTCTTGAAAGGGAATCCACCGGGTAAGGGCTTGTGGTACGGACATTTGGGTGATGGGCAGTGTGGTGGCTGCCAATCGCTGGGTAGGTTTTTTGAGAAGTTCATACCCGGGCTAGGGCAGATACCAGGCCAGGGACATTTTAAGAGGCACAACC
>DAOWLV010000344.1 GCA_030643455.1 Candidatus Krumholzibacteriia bacterium
GGCTGGAGATCCAGGAATTGCTTGCGATTGATCCACCGGCAGCCTATCTGTTCTATCCGGAAAACCTGGTGGGAATCAGCACACGGTTGCGTGATGTGCGGCCCCATCTGCTGTCGCCCATCAACAATCTCGCCGAATGGTGGATAGCTCCCACCGACAGAAAGTACAAATCGGGATCCTGATGAAGAGAATAATCCGGGCCAGGGTATTGTCCAGACCCGAACAGTTTCTTAAATTGACGTAACATGATACGAAACACTGCACATGACCCACCCGCAAGGGTGGTGGAAACCAGGATCATCGTGGGCGGCGCCCTGATGGGCGCCTGCCTGTTGCTGCTGTTGAACCTCGTCGGTTGTTCCAGCAGCACCGATCCTGGTGTGGAACCCGATCCGCCGGCCTTGACCATCGAGTTTGGCCCGATCGGACATGATCAGACGATGAGGCTCAGCCACACCATGGAGTTTTCCGCTGTCGCCAAACCGGATTCCAGCCTGTCGGCGAATTGGTATCGGCAGGGGATTCTGGTGGGACAGGATTCCGTCTTCACGTTCGTTCCTGCGGCGGTGGGGCTCGATACCCTGGAAGTCAGCGCATTTGTGGGAGCCGAACGGGACACCTATCACTGGTTCATCGATGTCAAGCAGGACGTATTGGTCATTCCTCCGGAGGTTCCCAATGTCGGGGCACTGCCGGGGCCTGGACCGGCGGAGGTCATCGTTTCGTGGGGCTATGTCGCCGGCGCGGCCTTTCCCCTGATCGATTATACCGTGGCCGTGAGTTATGACGGCCCCATCAACGAAGGCAACTGGGATCAGTCCCAGATCCTGGGTAGTTATGCTCGGGTGCCCTTTCAGGTGGGCGATTCCCGGACATACAATGAAGCCGAACACGGGATGAGACCGGGTGAGAGGGCGTGGTTCGCCGTGCGGGTTCGGGATGACCGGCAGCAACTGTCACCGCTTACGTCCAACGCCGTGCATGACATCACCTGGCCCTGGCATCTCGGCGGACATGTCACCGACGATGTGGGCCTACCCCTGCTGGGGGTCATCATCAATTCGGACGGACCGGGCTATTCCACCAATACCGACGGCAGCGGATATTACCTGTTCGACCAGCCTTTCCGCAATATCGATAGCATCAGGATCGCCACTGCCTCACCCTCATGGTATGATTTCATGACGCCTCCGGTATCGATGGACCAGAGCACCACTCTCAAGGACATTATCCTGATCAATCAATATGAACTCGGTTACGACTGTTGGAACGGCCAGTTCCTTGAATATTTTCGGGACATGACAAGAACACAATGGGTGGATGGTCAACCGGAACATTCACTGCTTTATTCGTGGGACGAATACCCCGTCTCGGTCTTCATTCCGCCGTTCTTCAACCAGGCCGGGATCGACATGGAAGTGGCCTGTCTGGCCGCCATGGATTTCTGGAACAACGTCATGAGCGACGATGCGCTCCAGTTGGGAATTTCCGAAACGGATTATTTTGTGCGGACCACCAACGAATCCACGGCCAACATCGTCTTCCTCTTCGAGTGGCGGATCCAGAATTACGGGGCGGTCACACTGCTTTTGCCCAGTGGTCCGGATGACCACCTGGGCAGTGTCATTCCGGAAAGAATGCAGATCTGGATCAACACGGATGCCGCGCTTGACCTGTTCGACGAAGTCCAGGGAGTGACTCTTCATGAGTTCGGGCACACTCTGGGGTTGTTGGCACATGCGGAATGTTCCGGATCCGAGTATCTCATGGGGGTCATCGGGGGAACCGGCGCCATGGGTCGGGAAAATCCGGTCCACCTCGACGAACGGCGTGCGGTGCGGGTCATCCGGAACATTCCGCAGGCGACGGACATGGCCGACTTTTCCCTGGGGAGAATCCAGTTCAACAACCGGTAATGAATATCCGGATAACATCAGTGTTTGACCCGATTATTACTTCTTTACGACGTGGTCTAACCGGGTGGCCACAGCAGGGGACGGCCCCCGAGAAGGTGGAGATGCAGATGGCCCACCGTCTGTCCCCCGTCCTGCCCGCAATTTATGACGAAACGGTAGCCCCCGCCGTCCAGGCCTTCGGCCGATGCGATACGGGCCGCGGTGAGCATGAGTTCCCCTGCCAGATCGCTGTCGGTATCCTGCAATTCGGACAACCCTGCGATGTGGCGGCGGGGAATGACCAGGATGTGGGTCGGCGCCTTGGGGTCGATGTCCCGGAAAGCCAGGAACTTTTCATCGCTATGCACTTGTGTGCATGGTATTTTGCCTGCAACGATGTCGCAGAATAGACAGGGACCCATCTCATTCCTTTCACGGTGGGGCGTGTTGAGTTCTCCTGCATAGCCTAGCACGGCGCTGTCGTCGCCAACAAGGAGGGTTTGGTGACTGGACCGGCCGATACAGCAGGACCTCGAATTCTGGTGGTGGGCTACAACGCCTTCGATGTGATCGTTCCCGTGCAGGATTTTCCCGAACCCGACGAAAAGGCCGAAGTTTCCCGGGTGATTACCGGTGGTGGGGGGCCGGGAGCCACGGCATCCCTGGCCATGGCCCGTCTGGGGGCCGCGGTGAAACTCATCACTCCGCTTACCGATGACCTCCCCGGACGCCTCCAACGCCGGGAACTCCTGGCCGGTGGAGTGGATCTCTCCCTCAGTCCCACCATGGTCGGCTTTGAGAGTGCCAAGGCCGTCATTCTGGTCGATGAAGCCAGGGCCCAGCGGACGATATTCTGGTCGCGCGGCAATGTCCCGGTCCTGGAACCCCGGCATGCAATGCTGGAAATTCTCGACGAGGTCGATCTCCTCTACACCGATGGTCATGAAGCGGAAGTATCACTCCGGTTGGCCCGTGCCGCCCGCGAACGCGGCCTGCCTGTGGTGATGGATGCCGGTTCGGTGAGGGCGGGATCCGGCGAACTGGTTGCCTGCTGTACGGACGTGGTGAGTTCTCGTGGTTTCGCGCCGAGCCTGACGGGTTTTTCGTCCCCACTGGATGCCTTGCGCGCCCTGCGGGACATGGGACCAACCCGGGTGGCCATGACCTTTGGGAGCAAGGGGGTCCTTGGACTGGATAATGACATCCCCCTGCCCGTTCCCTCCTTTGCGGTGCCGGTCAAGGACACAACCGGCGCCGGGGATGCCTTCCACGCGGGTTACGCCTTCGCCCTGGCCGGTGGGCTCGAGTTCCGTACTTGCCTGGATTGGGGCAGCGCCGTGGCGGGACTCAAATGTCGTGACTGGGGCGGTCGTCGAGGTCTGCCGTACCTTCAGGAGGTGCTGAGGCTGATTGAAAATGGTCCACGGAATTCCCCGACTGACCTTTTGGCCATGATTCAGATTCCGGATCCTGCCGGTCCCACTGCCTTCGGTTGACCCTTTTTTCCTGTTCGCAAATTTTTCGCTGGCTTTTCGCCAGTCTTTCGTCTAGATTGTCCAGGAGCGGTTGAACCGGCGGGTGTGTCGGGCCGCCGTGGGCCATATTTCGCAGGAGGCGACCATGGGACTGACTCCAAGACAGGCAGGAATCCTCAATTTCATTATCGAGTACAGTGACAGCCGGGGTTATGCTCCGACCCTTCATGAGATCGGGGATAGATTCGGACTCACTTCGGTGGCGACTGTGCACAAACACGTCAGTAACCTGGTGGAAAAGGGTTATCTGCGCCACGAACGTCGGAACGCCAGCCGGGATCTGGAGGTGGTCGGCAGGGAAGGCGGGCCCCACGGAATAGCACACATTCCCCTGCTGGGGACCGTGGCCGCCGGACTGCCCATCGAAGCTCTCGAGGACCAGGAAGAGATCAATTTGCCCGTCGAGTGGTTGGGCAAGGGAAGAACTTACGCCCTGAGGGTTCGCGGCGACTCCATGATCGATGAGCAGATCCGGGACGGGGATACGGTCGTTGTCGAAGCCCGGGAAACCGCGCGAAACGGAGAAACCGTCATCGCCCTGGTCGATGGGGACTCCGTCACCGTCAAAC